>JAFSWA010000010.1 GCA_017444705.1 bacterium | reverse complement strand
AATAATGTTGAGCAAGAAGTTTTCTGTCAGAAATTTTTCCGCATAGAATAACATCTTTTTCTAAATTAAGTTTTGAAATCTTGTCCTTTAACTTCCTCTCATCTCTGCCTGAACCGACATATAGCATCTTAAATTTCAAATCAGGCATGAGCTCTTTTACTTTTGCTAATGAATCCGCTATAAAAAGAATATTTTTAAGAGTATTAATTCTGCCCACAAAAAGAAAAACTTTCTCATCCGGCTTTATATTATAAAGGCTATTTATATGCTTAAATGCTTCGTCCTTATCGGTTAAAAGCATTTCTGTTGCATTATTCATAACTCTCGGCATACATTTATATTTATATTCTTCATGGTAAATTCTTGCAACTTCTTTATTTACTGCCCAACATTCATCACATTTATTGAAAAATTTTATTAAATGCTTATTATATCTGTTTACGACTTTTTCAAACTTAAAGTATTTTTTAATATCCTGTTTAAATTGTGTGTGCATTGTAGCGATACATGGAATATTGTGTCTTACCGCATATTTCAGTCCGGTTCTGCCTATTGCAAAAGGCGAATGAATATGAATAATATCAAGATTATATTTTTTTAAAGTTGAGGAATATTTTCTGTCCAATTTTGGTAAAGGAAGCGAGTAATCAAGCCTCGGAACTTTTATTGAATGACATCTTACAACTTTGTACGGTAATTGCGAGTCATCAAATTTTTTGTGAAAATATTTCGGAGCGAATACAATAACATTTGCATATTTGCTGAGTCTTCTTGCATAGTTATCGACAACGGTAATTACACCATCCGTCATCGGATAGAAAGAATCATTAAATAAACCTATTGTTAATCTTTCTTTATTCATTTATCCCCATTTGCTTATCTTATTCTATCACAATATTATAAAATTTCATATAAAAAGACTATGAAAATTTTTTTTGAATAGTTTATTATGTCATTGTATTATAAAAAAGGGGGATAGTTTATGAAAAAACTTTTATTGACCGGATTGTTAAGTATAATGACAACATCATTTGTAATGGCAGATGAATATACTTTTGAACCTGTTGAAATTTCAACAACACCGACGACAACAAGTTCATCAACAGTAGTTTCTGAGCAGGAAAATGATATTCAGACGATTAAAGGACTTTCTGCCATAAGTGAGCAAAACAGTGAAAGATTTCAAAATGCTCTTTTGGAATTAGATTCTGTTCAGGTTGATTTGAGAGACAAACTTCTTGACTATAAAAATCAGTATGCGGAACTTGATGCTCAGTACAACAAATATAAAACGGAACGTGCAGCTATGAAAAAAATTGTTAAACAAACAGAAAAAAGAATAAACAATATTGATAAAAGAAAAAAACAAATCAGAAAAGATATGATTTAGTTCCAAAATTTTGCATGGTATTATAAATATATACACTAAATGTATGAGATTTTGTAAAGTTTTGTATATTTTTTAAAAAAATAGTAAAGTTTTTAAAAATAATGCCGATAATATATAATAGAAAAATACAAAATGGGTAGTTAAGACATGGGTAAAAACAAAACGGATAACGGAGCATCAATGTTTTCAAGAACGGAAAGCATGTTCGATGTTGACCCGATGCAAGAAATATTTGAACTTAATTTGGGTGATTTTATGGTTGAGCATCTGATATCAGATGAATTAGCAAAAAAAATCGGAACTAATGTTCATAATAAATTAGAGAATCTTAAAAAACAATTGAAAGAATTGATTTCTATATATTCAATAGATAAAACTCTTGTTCTTTTAGGATTTAGTGCAAAAGAAGAACATGTTATTTACAATTCCATTGCAAAAACAGCAAAACAAATGGTAGGAATGGAAAATTGTTATATCTTTTTAACAAAAGATAATTGCCATAAAGAAGACAGTGACAAGGTTTTGCATCTTGTAGGCTCGTCTGTCGAAAATTTAACAGTTAAAGAAATGAATAAAATGGCTTTAAATGTAGATGATGATTCTATTGTGGCAAAAGCTTTTAAACTAAGAGAAGTCATAGAATTAAAAACTCGTAAAGAAGTAAAATCTTATAAAATACATAGCGATGATGAAAATATTTGTTATATGCTCGCAATTCCTATGTATAATAATTTGGAAAAAGTCGGAGTTATCTTGGTTGAAAAGACAGATTCCGAGCCGATGGCACATGCTTATGAAAGTTTAATAAAGGCTACGGCAGCACTATTTGCAACATCAATGGTATTGCAAAAGCTTACTGATGAAATAAAAGAATTATTGTCGGATAAAAATGTTTCGGTATCACATTTACAGCAATTAAGGGCTGAATTGACAGGTGTAATAGGTGATTTGGGTGAACAACAGCAACTTTTTGTAGAAGCTATGGCAATTGCTGTTGACAGAAGAACTAAATATAAAAATCCCCACTCAAAAGAAACGGCAGAGTTGTCTAAGAAAATTTGTGAATTTTTGAACCTCAATGAAAAAACAAAAGATTTAATTTATTATGCTGGATTGCTGCAAAATATAGGGAAAATAACACTTCCGAGTGAAATTTTTAATAAAAAAGAATCTCTTTCAAAAGACGATTGGGATAAATTGGAAAATCATCCGAATATTGGTGTCAGCCTTTTGATGAACAGTAATTTTATGTCAGAGGTTGTTCCGTATATTCATTATCATAAGGAACGTTGGGATGGTAAAGGTAAACCGGAAGGACTCAAAGGTTATTCTATTCCGTTAGGTTCAAGAATTATTGCTGTTGCGGATGCTTATTGTGCGTTGAGAACAGACAGAGCCCACAGAAAAGCTTTTTCAAAAGAGGAAGCAATACGTATTATTCAAGAAGAATCAGGCATTAAATGGGATCCGATGCTTGTTGATGTTATTGAACACGTTTGCCATTAGCAATTATCTTTCTGCAAAATAATATTTATTAAAAAATTTTAGAAAAATTTAAGCTAAAATTAGAAATTTTGTGCTATAATATTTGTAATTTTCAAATATTACAGAGGTGCTTATGCTAAAAATTCATAATACATATTCTGCTATAACAGAAAAATTTAAACCAATTGTTGAAAATGAGGTTAAAATGTATGTGTGCGGACCTACGGTTTATGATAATCCTCATTTGGGTCATGCAAGATGTTATATAACATGGGATGTTTTGTACAGATATCTGAAATTTTCAGGCTATAATGTTACTTATTGCAGAAATGTAACTGACGTGGATGACAAAATTTTAAAAAAAGCAGATGAATACAGCTGTTCGCCGGATGAAATTGCAAAAAAATATTATGATGTTTTTTCTGAAAGTATGAAGAACCTAAATAATCTTAAACCTGACATTGAACCATTTGCTACAAAAACTTTGGGTGAGATGATAAAACTCACAAAAGAACTAATAGAAAAAGGTTATGCCTATGAGGTTGATGGTGATGTTTATTTTAGAGTTAAGAAATTTCCGAAGTACGGAATGCTCAGTAAACAACCCATTGATGATTTAGTTGCGGGTGCAAGAGTTGAAACAATCGACAAAAAAGAGGATGTTTTGGATTTTGCACTGTGGAAAAAAGATGAAAAGCACGGCTATAACAGTCCTTGGGGATTGGGCAGACCCGGATGGCATATTGAATGTTCTGCAATGGGCAGAAAATACCTTGCCCCGCATTTCGATATTCACGCAGGCGGTGCCGATTTAATATTTCCACATCACGAAAATGAAATAGCTCAATCCGAATGTGCTAACGGCTGTACTTACGTTAATTACTGGATGCATAACGGTTTTGTAACAATAAATAAAGAAAAAATGTCAAAATCTCTAAAAAATTTCGTTACAATTGCGGATTTGTTAAAAGATTATAATTTTAATACTATAAGACTGTTTATTTTGACGAATCATTACAGAATGCCCGTTGAATTTAATTCAGAAAGCCTTGATGCCGCAAAAGCCGGTGTAAAAAGGCTTTCAAACTCTGTTGCTAACTTTATAACAAAATATGGTAATATTTTGGCGGAAGATATTGAAGAATCGGCAAAAGCGGATTTTACTGCCGCTATGGATGATGATTTGAATACATCAAAAGCCCTCTCCGTGCTGTTTGATTTAGCAAATAAAACAAGTACTTCTGTTAGTGCGGATGAAAAAGAAAATGCAATTTTGTATGCCTCTTCGCTTGTAAATCTCGGAAATGTTTTGGGTTTGGATTTAAAAACACCGGAGTTAGACGAAGAATTATTAGAACAAAAATTGTCTGTAATTAAAGATAAAATTGATTTTCTAAGAAAAGATGATTTGATTCTGCCGGCAAAGAAAATTATGCAAAAAATAATTGAATACAGACAGAAAGTCAGGGCAGAAAAGAATTATAATGAATCCGACAGAGTAAGAGATATTTTATCCGAAGTCGGTCTTACGCTCAAAGATACAAAAGACGGCTGTATATACTCGATTTAATTAGACAGCTTACCGTAAAAAATGTTTAAGGAAAAAATATTTTCTTAATTTTATGTAGTTTTGTAACAATTTAAGCATGAAAATAAACAAATATAACAAATTTTTACATGTTTTGGGTTAAAATCAACATAATTAATGCATCTTATCATGATATTAGAAAAGGAGTATTCTCGTGCAGGTACAAATTGTACATTTAGACAGTGATTATCAATTTAAAAAAAATCCGAATCAGATTTTATCGATAGGCCCCGAATTCAAAAATTTGTTGGGTCGCCCTGAATTTAATAAAGATAAAGGGGTAATAGAAATAAAAGAAGAGAAGTTTGACCGTGTTGAACAGGGAGGATTGGCTTGTGTAACTTATGAAATGCCAAAAGCCTTAACGAAAGATGCAAAAGTTGATATTCGTACAATAATGCCGTACACAAATGAATGTTTTGACGGCAGCATTTTACTTGTAAGATTTCCGAAGAATATACTGGAAAAAATAAAAAAAGACCCAAATCATATAGAACCGAATTTGGTCAAAAAAGAATGGACACACCCGGTAAAACCTGATTATAAACCTACAAAAAATGAATTTTTTGCTTTTGTTGCGGATGGAACAACTGAGGATAAAGATGATCACACATATAAACACAAGTATATAAAATTAGAACCGGTCAATATTAGCGGAAGAATAGACAGTATAGATGAAGCGTTTATGCGAGATATGGCGGTAAACTATCATATTTACAGACAGGTCTATCATACTGACGGTGAAAGATATTTTATTCACACTCCTCAATTAGCGGCGATGAAACAAGCCTATGGCGGTAACGGAGCATATCACCCGGGACAAGTAATAGGTAAATTTTTTGATAAATACTATGCTGATTTTTTAAGAGTAGTAGTAGACAGCGGCAGACAGTTTCAGGAACGCTACGGTTTTAATCCCGCAAGTATCATATTGCATGACAGACCGTCTTTTGCATATGCATTTGAAATGATACGTCGTTCCGCAGAGGGGGACAGATTTGAAGACGGGAAAATTGTTCACAGTATTATGCATAATCCCGGACGTGATTATCAGGGATGGCTCGGTCATATTGAAAGCTTTTTGCGAATTGCTTTTGATAAAGCGGATTATACGATGTTAAAATCGCATCCGCAGTATTATTCTTTAAAACGTTTGTTATCTATCCCGAAAGAAAAAGTTACGACTAAGGAAAGAGCAATCATAGAAGCTTTCTTTTTACCTTATTTTAAGTCAATGGTTGACGAATTAGGAACTACAAACCAAACAATGATAGCTGTTGCCGCAACAAAAATGAATCCGAAAAACTCCTCAATAGGTACTGTTTCAAAAACATACGGCTACGAAATGATTACTTTAAAAGATATTGCGAAAGGACTTACCGCTCCGTTATTTTCAATAAAAGATAAAATTATCAATGTTACAAACGGTAATTTGCCGGCTTCACTGAATATTGATAATACAAATGCAACATTTGGTAATGGCGATAACGGAATAAGCAGGGAACATAAAATGGAATATATACCGTTCAGACCTGAATTCAAGGCGGAAGATAACTCTGTAACCAATTATGACAAACCTCACATAGAGGTTTTAAAAGAAGAGATTGAAAAGTATGATAACAGTGATGATAAAATTTCAAAAGAAACAAAAACATATTTGAATGAATATATAAAAGCAAAAGAACTTTTAAATAGTGATATGCTTTCAAAATCATTGTATGGCGAAATAATATCTAAAAAAGAGAAAGAAGATGCAAAAAAGATAATTGATACCTACAAGGAAAAAATGGATAAGTTGCCTGAAAATGAAAAAAAACATGCGGAAACATATATCAAATATAAGCAAGTTTTGATTAGCTTTGAAAAAGCTAATGAAATTTATGATGATGTTAAAAATAAATTTTTAAATGAAAAGAAAATTAAAGACGATTATGTAGAATTCGGAAAAATCTTTAAAAATGTCAAAAAAGAAGAAAAATTAAAAGTTACTGATTTTATTAAGCTTGCGAATATGGAAAAAATCGAAAATAAAAAATTCAAAGACTTTAATAATCCGTTAAAAAATAAACTTGAAAAGATATCCATAAAGGATTTTGTTGAATTTTTGCAGGATAAAGATATAGAAGCCGAGAAAAAAGAAAGTGAGGACAAAAAGAAAACTATACAAGTTACTTATGCCGAACTTGAAGAAGAACTTAAAAACAAAGAAGATATAAGCGAAGAAGCATATAAAACTGCCAGAGAAAAAATTATCGATAAGAAATTTGATGCTTTGTTTAAAAAACTTAGCGGCGATGAATTGATTAAAAAATATAAAGATACAGAAATGAGCATCAAAGACTTAAATGATTTAATCGGGGAAATCGGTAAAAAATATAATAAAGTTGAAAAAGAATATACAAAGGTTGCCGATGAAATGAATCTTAACGGATTATCCATAAAGGATGCAAAAACAAAAAATAAAGAATGGATTTTGGACTTATTGACAAAACAATATAATCCTGACAGCATGGCAGAAACAAAAGCTAATTTGGAAAAATTATTCTTTTCTGATGATCAGCTTGCAAAGAAGAACTATGAAGTTCACGGATATATAAAATCATCAGGCGACGGAAAAGATAAAATCTTTGCAAATTGGGGCAGACCTGACACACAAAAAGGTTTCTCGACTTTCTTGCAGGGTTTTTATAAATTTTTATCAATGAAAACTCCGCCAAAAGGAATGACAGCAGAACAATTGGAAGATATTAAACAACATGCAAAGTTATTATTCGGCTCCGGTAGTGACAAATGGGATAAAAATGCACCGGAATTCAAGCTAATACTTGAATATATCAATAAAATTCAAAAATTAGACGGCGGAAAATATGCGGGAAATGTTTGTTATGTAAACGGATTTTTCCCAAACAGAATAATTGCTTGCAGTGATTTCGGATTTTTTACATCGAGATTTGAACCCTGCGGAATTACACCTCTTGAATCTTATGCGGCAGGAACACCGGTTGCATCAATAAGAACAGGCGGGGCTCCCGACTTCGTTGTATCTGCCAAAACTAACGGAAAAAATGATAATACCGATTTTGTATTTGATGTGAATGAATGCAATAAAGATGAAGCAACAGGTTTCCTTACCGAACATTCTTTTATGAGAAACGACACGGATTTAAAAGACTATATTGATACAGAAAAAATTAAAAAAGAAATTTTGGGTGATGAACCAAAATGGACGGAATCAATGGAAAAAGAATACGGCGAATATCTTGATGAAGCAAGACGTGAGGTCGCATCAAATGAAGTTGCCGATATGTTTGTTCGTTGTATGAATGCTGCAAATAATGAAAAATTATATGACCAATTAAGCAAAAATTGTTTTAAACAACTTATTCAATGGGCAAAGAATAATAAATATAACAGGGATTATAATGAATTTGGAGAAAAAAATGACGTACCCGAAGAGGAGTTAAAATCAGCAGAGGATATTTACCTTGAAGATATTTTCGGCGTTTCGGGATTAAGTGCCGATGATAAAAGCAGAACATTTTTAGATTCAAAGCCAAGGTCAACAGAACCCATGAAAAAATTGACGGCAGATTTTCCAGAACATGTTGATTTTAGCGAATTATATACAGAAGATTCGGTAGAAAGAAGAAAACGAGAGTTAAAAAAAGATGAGCAAAGCAGAAATATAACTTTTGGCTCCCTAAAAGCTTATAACAGCCTGAATACGTATTTATCAAATATAGATTCAAATAAAAAGTCTGATGAAAGTAATTTAAGAAACTTTATAGGCTAAAATGAAATTAAAATTATATAAAGTTATTGGCATTTTTCATGGTCGTGCTACAATAATAATGTGAGGTTGCGACTGAATGATGCAAGTAATGAATAAAGTTAATAATTATATTTATATTCTTGATAATAAGATTTATGTTAATTTGACAAATGCTTGCACAAATGATTGTATTTTCTGTATCAGAAAGCAAAAAAATGATGTTAAGGGTGCTGATATGAAGCTTACCCAAAAACCGAAATTTGAAGATGTCGTTGAACAACTTGAAGAGCATATCTCGCTTTTGGGTAACGGGGTGACATTCTGCGGATACGGCGAACCTCTTATTGAACTTGATTTATTACTAAAAACTGCAAAGTATATTAAAGAAATTTCACCGGATACAAAAATTAAAGTAAATACTAACGGGCATGCAAATGCTTTTCATAAAAAAAATATCGTACCTCTTTTAAAGGGTTGTATTGATGAAGTTTCAATCAGTCTAAACGCACAGAATGAAAGTTTATATAATAAACTTTGTATGCCAAAAATTACAAACGCATATAATGAAATGCTTGATTTTGCAAAAAAATGTGTTGAAAATAATATAAAAACAACTTTTTCAATAGTTACAAACTATGATAAAGAAGTTAATTCGTATGAATGTAAAAAAATTGCGGAAAAAATCGGAGCAAATTTTAGAGAACGTCCATGGATTGAAAACGGTTATTAATAAAAGTTAGTACATAAAATGAAAGGAAAAAACATGTTAAAAGAACAATTAGACAAAATTATGTGTCCAAGAACGGTAGCAGTTATCGGTGCTTCGGCAAAAGAACACACAATCGGTTCGGAATTAATGAAAAGATTGACCGGTTACAAATTTACCGGTAAGATTTATCCCGTTAATCCAAAAGGAGGAATTATTGAAGGTTTACAGGCTTATCCTACGGTTTTGGATGTACCTGATGAAATCGATTTGGCATTTATCGTTGTTAATGCTAAGTTTGTACTTCAAACAATTGACCAATGCTATGAAAAGGGGATTAAAGGTCTTTGTATAGTATCAGCAGGCTTTAAGGAAACAGGCAAAGAAGGTGCTGAATTAGAAAGACAAATGAAAGAAAAATGTGAACAATACGGCATGAGAGTTGTAGGTCCTAACTGTATGGGTGTTGTAAATTCCCATCCTGATTACAATTTAGACGGCACTTTTGCGGAAACCTTACCGGAAAGAGGTCATATCGGATTTGTATCTCAATCAGGTGCTTTGGGCGGAGGAATTTTGAACATTTTAAAAGACCTTAATCTTGGTTTTGCTCAGTTCATTTCTATCGGTAACCAAATGGATATTAATGCTGAAACTGCTCTTGAATACTGGGAGAATGAAGATGATGTTAAACAGATTCTTTTGTATATGGAATCAATATCAAATCCTTCAAATTTCAGAAAATTAGCATCAAGAATTTCAAAGAAAAAACCTGTTTTGGCATTGAAATCAGGTCGTAGTGCCGCAGGTGCTTCGGCTGCATCTTCTCACACAGGTTCTTTGGCAGGTGCTGATAAAGCCGCAAATGCTTTATTAACTCAGTCAGGTGTAATAAGAGAATATTCTTTGAAGAATCTTTTTGCAACCGCAAAAGTATTTTCAAATTGTCCTATTCCAAAAGGGAACAGAGTTGCAATTATAACAAACTCAGGTGGTCCCGGAATTATGGCAACTGATGCTATTTGTGAATACGGAATGCAAATGGCACAAATTTCTGATAAGACAAGAGAAACATTAAGAAGTTTCTTACCGTCAGCAGCTTCGGTTAAAAACCCGATTGATATGATTGCGTCTGCTCCGCTTGACCATTATAAGCAGACACTTACAACAGTTATTGCTGATGAAAATGTTGATATGATTATGGTTATCTATTTGCCATTCTTAGGCTTAAAAGATATTGACGTTGCTAATGCAATTATGGAAATCAAAGCTCAACATCCTGAAAAGCCTGTTATAGGTGTATTTATGACAAAGAATGAGTTTTTCACTCAAATTTCCGATATGGAAGTTAATATGCCGTTCTTTATGTATGCGGAAGAAGCAGCAGAAGGCTTTATGAGATTAGACCAACAAAGACGTTGGATTGAGCGTCCCGAAGGTAAAATTCCTTGCTATGACGTTGATAAAGAAAGAGCAGAAAGAATTATCAGAACAGCAATTAAAGATGGTCGTGAACAGTTAACCACATTGGAAAGTATTGATGTGTTAAACGCATATGGTATCAGAGCTTGCAAATACGGTTTAGCTACAAACGAACAGGAAGTTGTTGATTTGGGTAATCAAATCGGATATCCGGTTGTTATGAAAATGACTTCAAAAACGACTTCTCATAAAACTGATGTTGGCGGCGTAAGAGTTAATATTCAGTCGGAAGAACAATTGAGAGAAGAATACAGAGACCTTCTTGCGAAATTAACAGAAAAAGGTTTAATTGACGGTTTAGAAGGTGTAATCATTCAAGAAATGGTTAAAGGGTCAAGAGAAATGGTCTGCGGTATCGCAACAGATCCTCAATACGGTCCGATGATGATGTTTGGTCTTGGCGGGGTATTTATTGAAGTTATGAAAGATGTATGCTTCAGAATTGCTCCTTTAACTGATATTGATGCTATGGATATGATTAAGTCAGTTAAAGCATACAAACTTCTTGAAGGTGCAAGAGGTACAAAACCTGCTAATATCGAACAGATTCAAGAAACCTTGTTAAGATTATCACAATTGGTTAAAGATTTCAGTTTCATTGACGAATTGGATATTAATCCGCTTCTGATTTCGGAAAAAACCGGTGAAGGAATTGCTGTTGACGGCAGAATCAAAGTTCGTATGAAAGAAGCTTTAAATACTCTTCATGTAGAATGCGATTGTCATTGTTGTTAATTAACAGTTAAATAGCAAAGAGTGCAGTTTATACTGCACTCTTTGTACATTAATAACATATTTTT
>JAFSWA010000009.1 GCA_017444705.1 bacterium | reverse complement strand
GAAAATAGCATTATTAATTATTTTTGCGTTTTTTTCAACAACAGTTGTTCCCTATTTTTTAAGAAATGTTACAGGCTCTGCGATTTTCGGACACAGGTATAATTCAAAAATTAAGCCTGAAAATTACAACTATCTTTTAAATCCTACAACAAAATACCTTTATAATACTGATTTTATGAATATAAAAGCATTAATCGGTACAAACAAAAAACCTTTAATGCAATCAATATACACGACAAAAGAGCTCACTGCACTTAAAAATACATTGGAAACACAAATTGCGGCATATCCGGATTTCGAAGTTTCGATATTTGTTTGGGATTCATCAAACGGAAATTATGTTGATATTAATGCGGAAAAAACTTTTCCCGCAGCAAGTATTATCAAAATTCCTGTTTTAATTTCATTGTTTAAAGCAATAGAAAACGGTAAATTGAAAAAAACAGATAAAATTCCCCTTGAAGAATATTACAGAAGCGAAGGCTCGGGGTCTTTGCAATATCAAGCACAAGGTTTGGCATTAAATCTTGATAAACTTGCAAGGATTATGATAACAGATTCCGATAACTCCGCAACAAATATGCTTATGTCAGCGATAGGCTCAATGACTGCCGTAAATAATGATATTAAAGAATGGGGACTTAAAAATACACATATTAATTCTTGGCTGCCTGATTTGGGCGGAACAAACTATACCTCAACAAAAGATTTGGGAATAATGCTTCATAACCTTGATAATGAAGATTTTTTGGAACTTGAATCAAGAGCTGATATTTTTGATTATATGGGGCATGTTAAAAATAACAGACTTTTGGCGGCGGGAATACCTGAAAACGCTTCTATTGCACATAAAACAGGTGATATTGGTATAATGCTCGGTGATGCCGGAATTATCTATTCACCTAACGGCAAAAAATATGTCGTTGCAATTATGGTAAAACGACCTCGTAATGATTTTAGAGCAAAAGAATTTATAGTAAACGCTTCAAAAACAATCTATAACTATATGACAAGTTACTAACCGATAAAATTGTTTCCGAATTTTGTTGCACCTACAAAAAACGACTCCTGCAATAATTTTGACATATTGTTAAAAACTTTTTGCTTAGGTTTTTCATTTGTTTTTGCAAATGCTTTCAAAGAATCATTATACATTTTTGCAACAGGCATTTTAAAGACCGTTTCTTGCGGTTGTAAATATGTTAAAAATGGATTTGATGCGTTTTTATTCATTTGATATTTATTCCTTTAATTATTTATTTGCAAAAGCCCCGAAAGAATCTTTTATAGCTTTCTCTTCCGCTTTTTCAATGTTTTCAAGTTCAGCATCTATCTCAGCTAACAGTGAATTTAACATCTGAGTTTCAGCATCCATATCCTCTTCTTTTAAGTCAATTAATTGAACTTCCATATCAACTTCGGCAGTAGCATTAATGACATTTTGTAAATCTTCTGATGTAATATTTTCCAAACCTTTTGATGCTAAACTTTGGAGTTGTGCAGTCTGTATTTGAGCTTTTTTCTGTTCCAAAGCGGTAGATTCTGCCGTCATTCTGTCACCTCTGGCTCTTATAATCATTAATCTCAGATTAAAGTTTTCCTTTAATTGTGTTAATAATATTTTTCTT
>JAFSWA010000008.1 GCA_017444705.1 bacterium | reverse complement strand
GTAATCGGATAATCGTTTGAAACAGATATAACTTTTAAGTCTTTGACATCTATTTCAAATCCGATTTTTGAGCGGTCGTGTTTTTTAACCGTTCCTATGATTTCAACGGAAGTTTCCTGAGGAATTTTATCCGCTAAATTAAATACTTCTTCACTTACATTTCCCTTAAAAACAACTGCCTGAATTTCTGCGGTTCCGTCTCTTAACTGCAAAAAATGCAATTTTCCGCTTGATCGCTTGTTGTAAAGCCATGCTTTGAGTGTAATTTCTTGATTTTCATAGTTTTTGATATCCGAAATGTAAATTTTCATGAGTTACTCCGTTTTTATTATGTCTAAATCCAGCTCTATTCCTTTAAATTTTGCATATTGTTTAAAAGGAAATACATCTTTTATTTTTTTATAGTTAATAATCAATTTATTATATTCATCAGCAGTTTTGCTTATTTGTTGAATATAATCAACTTGTTTTGAAACATGTTCTTTTAATTCGGGATTAATTGTTTTGAAATTACACTTGTCCAAAAGAAAGTTAAGATTTACGGTAAGAGCATTTTCATTCAAAATTTTATCCGCAAGCTCTTTTGTGCTTTTTGGTTTTGAAACTTTTGCCGCATCAGCTTTTGCTCTTTGAATATCAAAAATTAAGTCCTTTTGTTCGGGCATATATTTTTGAAATTGAGCAATAGCTTTTGAAAGGTCATTGTAACGAGCCTCAAAAATACCATCTAATATAATAAGTTTATTTAGAATTTCATCTACTGTTATTTTGTAATATTGATATGTCCCAAAACCCAAAACAGCGATTAATATCAGTAATAACAGTAAAATAATCATATAATTTTCCTCAAATTCAAATTAAACAATTTCCGTAGAATCAGGATTGCTCAATAAATCGTAATTAATTTCATTTTCATTATCCGCAATTAAAGCCGCAACAACGGCATCAGATGTTACGTTATTCATTGTTCTGAACATATCAATAATTCTTTCAATAGCGAACAAGAAAGCAAAGCCCTGAACAAGCTGAGAAGCTTCCAAGCCAAGACCTTGTAAAATCAATACAATAGTTATAAGCCCCGCACTCGGAATACCTGCCGATGTTGAAGAAGCAATAATTGCAAGCAACATAATTAATAAAATTTGGAAAATACTTAAATGCAAGTCATAAGCCTGAGTTAAAAATATAACGGAAACAACTTGAAATAAAGCACTTGCGTCCATATTCAAAGTTGCACCCAAAGGAAGAACAAAAGAGCAAATTTTATGTGAAATTCCTCTTTTTTCACAGCAAGCAATAGTTAAAGGTAATGTTGCAGAACTGCTTGCAGTACCGAAAGCAACCATCATTGCTTCTGCAATTGCAGAGTAGAATGTCAAAATAGGAACTTTGCTGAATATTTTGAGCATAAGAGGATACAATATAAATAACTGTATTGCAAATCCCAAAAATATCGCAATGAAGTATTTTGATAAAGCTCCGAACATTGACAGCCCAAATTGTGAAACACTTGTGGCAACGAGTGCAAAAATACCCGGAGCTGCCAAATACATAATCCAATCTATAACTTTCATTGTGGCGGCAAACAGTGATTCAAAAAATGCCACAACAGGCCGGTTTATCTCTCCGACTTTTGCAAGTGCGACTGCAAAAATTGATACAAATAATATAATTGCAATCATATTTCCCTGAGCCAAAGCTTTAACAGGGTTATCAGGAATTATACTTGTTATAACGGCTTCGGTATCTCCCTGAGCCAGAGATTTTAACGGATTGTCATCAATTATGTTAACGATACTCAAATCTCCGCTGTCTGAGGGCTGGATATGATTGAAAGATTTTTGAATTTCTATTTGAGATTGTTCTGAAATATAGTTTTGAACACCTTCTCCCGGTTTCAACCCTGTTGCAAGTCCTGCACCTAAAACAACTGCAACTATTGTTATAATTGCATAATAGAAAACCATTTTTCCGCCGAATTTTCCAAGTTGCTTGTTATCGCCGATGCTTGAAATACCTATAATAATAGCACTGAATACCAAAGGAATTACGACCATTTGAATTAATCGCAAGAAAATTTGACCGATTAAATCAAGTATATTAAAAATAATCATACCGATAGAATTATTTTCAAGTGCAGCTTGAGGAAGATAACTATTCATTATCACACCAAAAATAATACCTAAAATAATTCCTAAAAATATATGAATATTTCTTTTAATTGCCAAACCGAGTGCTATAAAAATCTGCATAGGTAATTTCATTTTGTCTTTCCTTTTCTTTAAAAAATAAATAACCTTTTATATCATACTATTTTTTTTTAATTTATACAAGTTTTATTTTTAAAACGGCAAAAAATAGCTTTACAACCCGATATTTTGCTCTAATCTCAAAGCAACGGCTATTTCAAGCATATCAACAAGCTCTTTGAGCAAGTTATAGTAAAGTTTTTCGTTTAAAATGGATTTATTAAACGGTATTTCAAAATTATCTTTACCCGTATTTGTCAAAATATACATATTTTTTGACTCGGAACATTTGCTGTCAAAGAAAATAATTGTTTTATCTTTTTTATTTTTGTGAAAATTCTTTAACCGTTCCATAAAAGACGGAGTTATTATATATCTTGCCTCAACCTCATCATCTGCATAAACTTTAAGCTTTTTATTAAATTCATCATTTTCTAATTTTATAATGTTTTTATTTATTTTAAAATCTTTGAAACTGTCGGTTTTTATAATTGTTTCGGTATTAAACGGTTTATTCAGTTTACAGGCAAGCATAAGCCCCTGAAAAAGCCATGTTTCTAAAGGACTGCCATTTCTATACAAATTTACATATCTTTTTATTATTGTTGCATCACAAAGCTCAAAATGAATATCTTTAAATTCCCCTGAAATTTCATCTTCAAAATTCATAAAACTAAAATATTTTTCCTTATTTTCGGGAATATGTTTAAGTACGGCATTTCCGTAATCAACAAATTCGGGAGATGAGTATGTGTTATAGTTCAATTCCAAATATTTAAAAAGTCTTGTATAAACTTTTCTTTTTAATCTCTGAATATTCTTTTCTTTTTGCTTATCTGCTTTACTTTTTAGTGAACAGGCAAAAGAAAAACATACAAGAAATCCTATTATTGGCATAAAAACAGCTATAAACATAGCAATATTTTCAGGAAGAAAACCTTTTGGAATTAAAAAAGTTAGTCCGTATAATAATATTACTGTAGGTATTGTCAAATATACATAAACACTGGTTTTACGATACTTTTTTAAAATTTCTGTCCTTTCTTTTTCCAAATCAAGCAAATGTTGCTCAATATGTTTTTTATAAAACAAAGAAAATTTGCTAAAATCAATATTTAACATAGAAAAATAGTATCATACTTTTTAATTTTAGTAAAGTTGAAAAGGAATTTAGTAACTATATGATATTTTACATTAAACTCTTCTCAAATTTAATTATAACGTTATTTTGAACTGATTGCTTACCGTCATCCCCAAAAAAGTTCAGGATAATGAAAAATTCATTTTATTATTTTTTAAACAAATTTTTAATTATTGAAAAAAAAGATTTTTTGCGAGTTGTTTTTTGAACGGCTTTTTTTACCGGTTTTTCAAAAGTATCAATCGCATACATTTCTTTCCAAAAATTAATTTTATTTTGGTGAGCTTCTAATAAAGATATTTCCCAAGGTTTAGCTTTTTTAACTTTCATAATTATATAAAAACAAATCTTTTTAAAAAATTGATAAGTATAATTTATTTTTCAACCAAACCACGCAGTTTTTTTAATTTATCTCTTATCTCTGCCGCTTTTTCAAAGTCGAGAATTTCGGCAGATTCATGCATTTGTTTTTCAAGTTTCTTAATTAATTTTGGTAAATCCTTAATATCGATATTATTTTCAACCATCTGTTCAGCGACCAAATCCTCAACATCACGATAACTTTCAACAAGCTGCAAAAGATTATTTTCTATCGGTTTTTTAATGGTTTTTGGAGTAATATTATGCTCTTTATTATACTTTGACTGAATTTCCCGTCTGCGATTTGTTACATCTATTGCATTTTGCATACTCTCAGTCATTCTGTCGGCGTACATAATGACCTCGCCGCAGGCATTTCTTGCGGCACGACCGATAGTTTGAATAAGGCTCGTTTCGCTTCTTAAAAATCCCTCTTTATCTGCGTCCATAATTGCCACAAGCGAAACCTCCGGAATATCAAGTCCTTCTCTTAAAAGATTTACGCCTATCAAAACATCAAAAACACCGAGTCTTAAATCTCTTAAAATTTCAACTCTTTCCAAAGATTCAATCTCCGAATGAAGATAGCGGACTTTTACATTTATTCCTGTCAAATATTCGCTCAAATCCTCCGCCATACGCTTTGTAAGAGTTGTAATTAAAATACGTTCATTTTTTTGAACCCGTAGTTTAATTTCTTCTAAAAGGTTATCTATTTGATTGAGTGTAGGTCTGACTGAAATTTTCGGGTCTAAAAGTCCTGTCGGGCGGATAATCTGCTCAACAAGATTTGAGGACATATTTTTTTCAATGTCAGAGGGAGTTGCACTGACAAAAATCTTCTGCCCGACTTTTGACCAAAATTCATCAATATTTAAAGGTCTGTTATCCTTGGCACAAGGGAGCCTGAATCCATAATCCACAAGCACATTCTTTCTTGATTGGTCGCCAAAATACATACCTTTTAACTGCGGGATAGTAACGTGCGATTCATCAATAACCACAAGAAAATCGTCGGGAAAATAATCCAAAAGCGTAGCGGGAGCACTCCCGACAGGGCGTCGCTCAATTATTCTTGAATAATTTTCTATCCCCGAACAATACCCCATTTCTTTTATCATTTCTATGTCGTAATTAACTCTTTGCTCTAACCTTTGTGCCTCAACGATTTTGCCTTGTGAATTTAACTCCGCAAGACGATTTTTCAATTCCTGCCTGATTAATTCAATTGTTTCTTCTTCGTTTTCATCGTAAGAAAGATAATGAACCGCAGGAAAAATTGAAATTTCATCGCAATTTTCAAGGATTTCACCGGTAATCGGGTCAATTCTTTTTATGCTTTCAACTTCATCTCCGAAAAGAGAAATTTTGTTTATAACTTTTTCAAAACTCGGCATAATCTCAATAACATCCCCTCTTGCTCTGAAATTACCGCATTTTAACTCCAAATCATTTCTTGTGTATCTTGTTTCAACAAGGTGTCTTAAAAGCCCTTCTCTGTCGATTTCATCCCCGACATTGAGGGTAAAAGCTCCTCGGAAATAATTTTCAGGCAAGCCCAAACCGTAAATGCAGCTGACAGAAGCAACAACAATAACATCCCGCCTTGTATAAAGACTGCGGGTTGTGTTGTGGCGAAGCCGGTCGATTTCTTCATTAATTGTTGCCGATTTTTCAATGTAGGTGTCGGTTCTTGGAATGTATGCCTCAGGCTGATAGTAGTCATAATAACTTATAAAATATTCAACCGCATTATTTGGAAAAAGTTCCCTAAATTCGTTGTATAACTGTGCGGCAAGGGTTTTGTTGTGTGCAATAATGAGTGTAGGACGGTTTACTTTTTGAATAACGGAAGCAACCGTAAAGGTTTTTCCTGAACCTGTAATACCGAGAAGTGTTTGAGCGTCATCACCACGCTCTAACCCTTTAACAAGCGACTCAATCGCTTGCGGCTGGTCACCCGAGGGCCTCATTTTTGTAGCTATTTCAAAACTCTTATTCATAATTACATTTTAGCATGGAATCGGTCATTTATTAAGTTTTGCAAATCAGGTTGTACCTGATGAAACAATGTTAGGTGAAACCTAACCTGCTTATTATAAAACCCTCTCCCTTAGTCCCTCTCCAAGGAGAGGGAAAATATACATATTCTCTCCTTTGGAGAGAGAAAAATTTGTTAATGAACGAAAGTGAATTTACAAATTTGAGAGAGGGTATTTCTGAAAGGGTTTTATTGAGTTGTAGGTTGCGTAAATAATTAATTTACCGCAACAATTTTTTGGATTGCCACGAGGTTGCCAATCGGCAGCCTCTCGCAATGACTAAAAGATTCTAAAATGTAAAGATTGTGAAGAAATGTAAAGTTAAATTTTTTGACTTGACAATATCCCTCAAACCCAATGATAATTTTTAATAGAATAGGATAGGATAGGATAGGATAGGTGTGTAGTGCTGTCAATTTTCTCCTCACGAAATTTTTAATAAAAACATAAGGGATATTACTTAAAAAGAAAGAGGAGGAAAATTATGGTTGATTTTAAAGGAGATGTAACAAGAAATGATATTGTTGTCAGAGAGGAAAGTGTTCCTAAACGTAGAGAGGATTATACCCGAATTGGTAATACTTTGGTATTAAGTGCTATGCTGGAAAATTATTCGAGAAGAGATGAGATAATCACTTTAACAGATGGTACAACAATAAAAGTTGATGTTAATGATTGGACGCAAAAAGTTAAAGGTGAAGCTGTAATTTCAAGAAATGAGAAAGGGGAAATAGTTTTGTCAAATTTTCATCAACAATTCCCGACAATTAAAGGAACTGACAAAAGCGACAAATATAGAATTTATGATTCTGAAGATATAACTGTCGATACAGGTGAAGGTTGTGACGAGGTTTGTATAAATAACAGTACTGGTACAAAAATTCTTTCACATAAGACTACTGAAGGAGGGACAACGGTAGGAAAGACTGATGTTGGCAGTTCAATAGAAATTTATCATTCAAAACCTGGTATTCCCTCAGATTATAGTGTATTCAAAAAAGGAAATATAGGTTATGGATATTATTAAAAAGCATATAGATTAGGTGAAACTCAACAAAAATAAATATTTGGCGGATATATTATTATCCGCCATTTTTATATTTTAGATTGTCATACGACCGCCAAAATGGCAAATTCATATTCTTTAACGGGGCAATGAATTGCACTCTGCTGTGTGCTACTTGTCCATAATTACATTTTATCATATAATTATTTTATACGGAGTTTTGAGATGAATGAGGAAATTAACAATTTAATACAAGAGTCTTTTAGTCTTATAGAAGATAAGAAGTATAAAGCTGCCGTAGAACTTTTGTATCCGAAGTTGACGGAATATCCGGATAATATTGAAATACTTGTTCAAATTGCACACGGTTATTTTCTTATGGGAGAAACAGAACAATCGGAACAGTATTACGAAAAAGCATTTGAAATTGATAGTAATTCAACAATTGTTTTAGACCCGCTTATTGATATTAAAGTCGAACTTGAAAAATTTAACGAAGTGGAAACTTATGCTCAGTATTATTTGAAATGTGAAGATAAAGTTTATGCAACTCAAAAGTATCTTGAAGCTCTAACAAAAATTAAAAATTTTGAAGAAATTGTCGATTTTTCGACAAAAGCAGATTTTGAAACCTTTAATTCAGAATCTTACAGTCTTTGTGCAAACGCAATTATAGAGAATTTTAAAGATAACGAAGAAAAAATTGAGACAGCAAAAGCTTTTGCGGATAAAGCATTAGAACTTGATAAAAATAATATGTCCGCACTTTGTGCTTTGGCAAAATACTATATTACAAAAAAAGATTATGAAAAAATAGAGGATTTATTCAAAAATATTCCGCCCGCACAAGCTACGGTTGATATGCTTGGGCTTTATGCTTATAAAAAATACATGACAAAAGATTATGAAAAGGCAGCGGCTTTTTACACAAAAGCTATTGAGTTAGAAGAAAAAAATGAGATTTTATACTATAATCTCACAAATTCTTATATGCAAATGGGGTGGTTGAAAGAAGCGGAAGTTGTTGTCAAAAAAGGTCTTGCCGTAAAGGAAAACAGTATTTCTTTGAGGCTTGCTCTTGCTAATATTTACTATATGAAACAAGAGTTTGACAAAACCCTTTTGACCCTTTCGTACGTTGAAGAGCATGACCCTGATAATATAGAAATGAATTATCTTTATATGTATTCTTATGCTCATCAGGGTAATTTTATTAAAGCTCAGGAATATGCAAAAAAATTAGAGGGAAAAGTAGATTCTTCTTATATAGATTTGAATTTTGCCATAATCTATTACAGTTTGGGGCAAAAAGAAAAAGCTATGGAATTTTTTGACAAAGCAATAGAAAAAGACCCTAAAAATATTGACCTGCTTGATGAAAAAGCAAAATATGTCGAAGATTATGAAGAAGCTATGAAAATTTACGATAAGATAATAGAAATTAATCCGAATTATGTAGATGCGTATTATCAAAAATCGGTTTTGAATATTTATCAAAAAAATCTTGATGAAGCACTCAAAAATGCTCAAAAAGCAGTTGAAATGGACTGTAATAACGCTGAGTATCAATATAATCTTGCAAGAATTTATGACAGTTTGGGTGAATATGATAAGGCAATAGATTGTGCAAAATTTTCGCTTTCAATTACCCCTGATGATCTTGATAAATATTGGTTTATAGGGTTCATGTATCTTGAAAAAGATGAACTTGAAGCCGCAATGACTTACTTTAAAGAAATTTTGGCAATTAATCCTAATGATTTCAGGACTTTGTCAAGAATCGCTTATAATCTGACGTTCTATAAACAATATGAAAAAGCTTATGAATACTATCAAAAAGCATTCAGAGTTAATCCTGATGATTACGACTTTGTAAGAGATTACTCTAATTTTGTAATTGAACATATTTCGGCATTTAAAGGAATAAAAATATTATTGAATTTTAAAAACTTTACAAATAACAAAAATTTGAAAATAGAATCCCGTAACAGAGCAAAAAGAATAATAAGAGAAAACAAAAAGAACCTCTCAATTAAAGAAAAATTACAATTGATGCTTAAATAGAGGTTTTTATGAAAAAAACATTATTATTCAGTTTATTATTTATAATTGTCTTATTTTTCGGAATAAAAATATTTGCAGATTCCGCAACAAAATGTGCAAACGGATATGAGCCGATAACTCATAAAATAAATGACGCCACAAATGAAAAACTTTGCTATAACGAGCAAACAGGTTTAAGCTATTATATTAAAAAAGGCGGTTCAAATAGCGGGAAATTATATTTTTTCAAAGATTGGTGGTATTGCGGAATAAATTGTAATTTTGATGGCACAAACTGTGAAAAAGATTTTTGCAGTGCATCATATTGTAATCAAAAAGAAGGTTATACGCAGATAAAACATAATAAAGGTGTAAGGTTTATTTGTTATAATCCGGATACAAAAATGGGATATTATCCTAACCCAGAATCTAAAAATGAAAAACATCAATATTATATAAACAATTTAAAATGCGGAGAAGATTGCGATATTAACGGAACAAATTGTCGTGTCGGATATTGTAACCCTTCATACTGTGATAAAGAAAATGGTTATACACAAATAAAAGAATTGGAAAAAAGTTATGGTTGTTATAATCCAAAAACTCATATATCATATACATTCGGAATGAAATTCGGAGCAAAAAAAGATTTTTATATAAACGATAAATTCTGCGGTAGTGATTGTGATTCAGACGGGAAGAATTGTTCTTACGGAAATACATGTTCTGCTGCTGCTTGTGAGACAGAAAACGGTTACACAGAAATTAAAGACAGTGCGTGTTATAATCCCTCTACGCATATATCATATTCGGGTAATGAATTTTATTTAAACGGCAAATTATGCGGTTATGATTGTGATATAAACGGCAGAAACTGCAAAACCGGTGCTTGTTATGCTGATGAATGTAATCGTAAATACGGTTATCCTGAAATCAAAGATGATAAATGTTATAATCCAAAAACTTTTTTGTCTTTTGACCATTATTTAGGAAAAAGATTTTATTATAAATCGAAAGTTTGCGGAAGAAATTGTGATATGGACGGCAGAAACTGTAAACCATACGGAGGTAAAAGAGGGGTTTGCAATGTAGACGATTGTCCAAACGGATATAAACAAATTGTAGATGTTCTTGAATATGACGCATATGAAACAGGATTATGTAAACAAGAAAACGGGAATAAATTGTTATTATTAAGGGAAAACAATAAATTTCAGGATTATAACTTATATAAAATAAAAGAAAAGACAAAATTTGGTGCAGGAGTGTTGTTAACTCCGACAAAAATATTCTATCCGTATGACAACTAAATAGGAGAAATATATTATGAAAAAAATCATTATTTTAGGATTAATTTGTGTAATTACGGCAATAGCTGCAATTTTATTTACGGAAACAAAAGCCATTTCATATTCACAAAATAGTATGAAAATTATCAATCAATTGGGAGTGTATGGTTTTTTGAATGATTTAACAGGCAGCGAAATAGATGAAGTTCTTGATTACATTGAAAAGAATCCTGATAAAGTTTCACCGTGGAAATATGCTTTAATTTCAGATTATATATATAAATATAAAAAAGATGAAAGAAAAGCCGTGCAATATTATTACAGAGGTTTAATTCGTATTCAGGAAGACGTGAAAATGTGTAAAAGCCCATATGCAAACACTTTTAAACATTTGATTGATAATGAATTGGAAATTACACCGATTATAAGAATAAAAATTGCAATGAAAAACCCTTGGGATATTTATAATATCTATATGAATGAACTGAAATGGGATGAAATGAATAAAAGATTTTCTAATCCTTACTGGGCATGTGAGATTATAGACGATTCCGAAAAAGAGCCGATATCAAATTATCAAACTATTTTGAATAAATACAGAACAAATATGCGAAGCATGACTATGTGGCAGGAAAACATAAAAGAGCTGTCTGACGATATAAAAGAAAATAAAGATTATTATGAAAAATTAATAAAAGAACTTAATTAGTTTTTGT
This sequence comes from bacterium, assembly GCA_017444705.1. Classification (GTDB taxonomy): domain Bacteria; phylum Cyanobacteriota; class Vampirovibrionia; order Gastranaerophilales; family Gastranaerophilaceae; genus RGIG3525. The sequence goes on along the minus strand of JAFSWA010000008.1, from coordinate 8,024 downwards.
AATAAAAATTGTCATAAAAAGTTAAAAGCAGTAATTAATGATTTTTTCAGTATCGAAATTCAAACAATGCAAATATTCACAAGTGGTTTGTCTTTTATCCCAAAGGCATGGACGACAGTCACAGTTGTTTGTAACTGCAATAAAGTTCGGATTTTTAGGCAGAAGTTTTTTCTCATCAGTCGGTCCGAAAATAGCAACCGTTTTTGTTCCGACAGCTACTCCTATGTGCATTGGTGCAGAATCGGAACATATCATAACTTCCATTTTTGAGATTAATTCCGCCAAATCATAAAGGCTTTTTGTTTTGCCGTAATAGTTAAGAAGTCTTGATTTTAAGTTTGGTGAAATTCCGTCAAGGATTTGTTTTATAATTTCTTCATCATCAGGTCCGCCGGCAAGGAAAACCCTTTTTTCTCTTTGGAGCAGATTTTCAATTATTTCTATCCATTTTGATGCTCCGAAGATTTTGACCATACCTTTTTGTACGCTCATTTTACTCACTCCGGGATGAATTAAAACGGAATTTTCTTCTTTGTATTTATCCCCGAAACCGAGTATATCCGCTGCCGAAGTAATTTTAATATAAGGTAGTTTTGCCTCTAATCCCGTCAAATTTTTAACTAAATCATGATACATATCGGCGGCATATTGATTTTGATTAAGTGTAACAGCTTTTGATAAAAATAACTCAGCCAATTTACCGGAATTATACCCGATTTTTGTTTTTGCTCCCGAAAATAATAACAAAATCGGAATAAATTTATTTGCTCCCGAAGAAATTACCATATCAAATTTTTGAGAACGCATAAATTTTACGATAGAAAAAAAAGTTTTATATTTACTTTGATTTTTCATATCAACACAGAACGTTTCATCAATTAAAGGACATAAACTTTTTATCCCTTTAGAACGAGGTTCAAGACAAAGTGTAATTTTTGAATCGGGAAATTTTTCTTTCACGGAAAAAATTGTCGGCAAAAAAAGTATTTCATCCCCAATTCCGCCAAAATTTATAAAAAGAATATTTTTTTTATCACTCATAATTAAAAGGGTTTTGTTTTTGCTAATTTATTTCTCAATTCTCTAAAACGTTTAATATCTTCTTGTGCCTTGGAAGATTCTTTGAAAACAACCTGAGAAGTAGGATGAACCATAAGAATATAGTCCATGTGAATTTTTAGGAAATTATAACGACGGGGAGGTGTTTTTGAATCTCTTGCAATAATTTCAGCATTAGTTACAGCTAAAAAACGACGCTCTTTGTCATTTAATAAATCCGTCAAATCCCTGTTAGTATTTGAGTATTTTGCAACATAAACAGTTCCTTTTATGTCGTGGTCAACTGTCAAAATACAAACCTCTATTGGTACCATATCATTTTTCATAATTAATTCATCCTTATTTAATTAGATTATACTCAATAATTTAATATTAATCAAGATATGTAATATAAATTATTGAAATTTTAAGACTTGTCTTTACAAGTCCCGAAAAAAATGTTATACTTCATGCATAAAAATTTTAAAGGTGTTCTTATGAATGAAATATTAAATGTAAGTTTTCTATCTTCCCTGTATTTTTGGGTTGCGGTTGCAATGACCATATTTTTTGTGGCGAAACTTGTTATCTTTTCTCTGTTTGGAATGGATGACGGCGACGGTGATTTAGTCGGAACCGATGTTGATACCGGATTTAGTTTTATATCTTTGCAGTCGGTTTTAGCCTTTTTGATGGGTTTTGGCTGGCTTGGATATGCGGCTTTGGAGTGGAATTTCTCTGCATTAATTTCTGTCGTCTTTGCGATTATAGGCGGATTTATTCTTATGGGAATTTCCGTTTGGCTTGTATTTATGATGAGAAAATTAAACTCTACTCCAAAATATGATTTAAATTCTCTTGTCGAAAAAACAGGCACTTCCTATACAAGATTTGATTCAAAAGGTACGGGAAAAATTCAGATAGAATTTAACGGAAAGCTTGAAACCTTTGATGCTTGGAATGAAACGGAAGAGCCGATAGAATCTTTCAAAAACATCAAGGTTTTAAAAATAGTCGATAACAAAATTTTTGTTTGTGAAGTTAAATAACGGAATTAAAAATGTTTGGTTTTTTCTTTACGGTAGCTGTAATTCTAATAGTTTTATATAGTAGCTTTTACAAAAAATGTCCGCCAAATTCGGCGATAGTAGTGTTTGATAATGCCAATAATACAACTCCGAAAGTTATTACCGAGGGCGGAGCCTTTGTTTTTCCTTTATTTCAGGATTACAGAATCTTGTCATTTAAAAGGACAAAAATTAATGTAAACCAACAAAAAATTTTAACAAAAGATAATTTAAGAATTAACATTGATATTTCTTGTGTAGTTGCAATTTCAAAAAACAAAGTATTATTGCAAAATGCCGCAGAAAGAATTTCAGGTCTCAGTATGTTTGATATTTCTAAATTGGCAAAAGAAATTATAATTGGTCATTTAAGACTTGTTTGTGCAATATATGAAAAAGAAAAAATTGTTAACGGTTCAAATTTTATAAATGATTTGGAAAGAACTATAAGTATTGAATTAAGTAAAATCGGTATTGAGGTTATAAATATCTATATTAATTCCGTAACTGATAATTCGGGGGAAATTAAATCTAAAAAACAACCTCAACAGGCAAAAAAAGAAAAGTCATCTCAAAATCCGGCTAAAACCTCTTTTGAGCGGGAATTTAATGAAATTGCAAAAAAAGAAATTGAGCAAAGAGAAGAAGAAAAGCAAGAAATAAAAAAATTTATTGAACAAGGTTTGACAAAAATTGAAGAAGAAATCAATTACATATCTTTTGAACAATTACAAAAAGCAGAAAATATTGCGGAAACAAAAAGCGAAACGAATATTAATAACATAACTGCTTTTGAAACAAAGGTTGAAGAACCTATTGAACAAAAAGACTTGACGGAAACTAAGGCTGAACAAACTTATAAAGAGCAGCCGGAGCCGGCGACCGCAAATCAAACTTATGAAGAATCAACCCCGAGTGATGACATTTTCGCCTCGGTAAGACACTATTTTGAAAGTAAAAATCAATAAATAAAGAGATAAAAGAAAGGAGAAAAGAAATGGATGGAATTTTTTGGTTTATCGGTGCAATAATACTGATTTTCATTGTTGCATTGAAATTCGTAGCAGACCGCTACAAAAGATGCCCGTCAAACAAAGTTATCGTAGTTTACGGTAAGACGGGAGAAAACAAAACAGCACGATGCGTTCACGGCGGAGGCGTTTTTGTTATGCCTTTGATTCAAGACTACGCACTTATGTCATTAGAACCGATGACAATTGAAGTTGACTTAAAAAGTGCATTGTCAAAGAAAAACATTAGGGTTAATGTACCCTCAACCTTTACGGTTGCTATTTCAACAAACCCCTCGGTTATGCAAAACGCAGCCGAAAGATTATTAGGTATGCAAAGAGCTGATATTATCAATCAGGCAAATGATATAATCTTAGGGCAATTGCGTCTTGTAATCGCAACTTTGACAATTGAAGAAATCAACGGCGACAGAGAAACATTCTCCGAGCAAATTAACGTAAACGTTAATGCCGAATTGAAAAAAATCGGATTAGAGGTAATCAACGTAAACATCAGAGATATTACGGATGAATCAGGCTATATTGATGCTATCGGTAAAAAAGCGGCAGCAGAAGCAATAAATCAAGCAAACATTGACGTTGCACAACAAGATAAACTCGGTCAGGTCGGTGTTGCCGAAGCAAACAGAGAAAAAGAAGTTCAGGTTGCTCAACAAACCGCACAAACCGAAATCGGTAAAGCAACCGCTTTCAAAGAAAAAGAAGTTCAGGTTGCCCAACAGGTTGCACAAACCGAAATCGGTAAAGCAGATGCAGGCAAAGAACAACGTATTAAAACCGCAGCATTAGAGGCAACAGCAGTTGAGGGTGAAAACAAATCCAAAGCCGAAATCGCTGATTATAACGCAACATTGGCGGTTAAACAAGCGGATGCTTTGAAAATGGGTGAAGTTGCAAAAGCTAATGCCCAAAGAGATATTATGATGGCTCAAAAAGAGCAGGAAGAAGCAAGATTAAAGAAAGAAGAACTTGCAAGACAAGAAGTTAATAAACTCAAAATTCAGGTTGAAGCTGACGCTGAAGCTGAAAGATTAAAAAGAATTGCACTCGGTGAAGCTGAAAAAATCAGAAACATTGCAAAAGGTGAAGCTGATGCCATTAAGGTTAAATACCTTGCGGAAGCTGAGGGTGTTCAGGCTGTTTTGGAAGCTAAAGCACAGGGTTATAAAAACCTTATCAATGTATGTAATGCACGTCCTGAAATTGCAACAAGCTTCCTGATGATTGAAAAAGTTGACGAACTCGTTGCAAAACAAGTTGAAGCAATCAAGAATATCAAATTTGATAAGATTACCGTTTGGGACGGTGGTGCAGGCTCTGAAAAGGGTTCAACAACCGCCAATTTCTTAAAAGATTTGATTAAATCACTCCCTGCAATGCATGACTTAGCTAATCAGGCAGGGGTTGAACTACCTCAAATTTTAGGTTCTGTTGCGGGTGCAGAGGAAATTAAAAAGACCTCAAACGCAAATGCTAATGCGGTAACAAAGCCGCCTGTAACTAAACCGAATGTAGAAAAATCAAAAGAATAAAATTTTCTTTTTCATATTATACCAAAGGGTTAAAAATATTTTAACCCTTTTTTTTGTTAATATTAGCCTGTTGTCGGATAAAATTTTTCAAAAAAATAGTAATAATATCATTATGTATAATAATGATTTTTACAATAATCTCATAAAACCCCATTTTACACCGTCTGCAAAAGTATTTCGGACTGTATGGACTATTTTATATGTTCTTATGGCAGTTTCATTTTTGATTATTTTAGCGGATTATTCAACCTTAAAACCTTTGGCTGTTTCGGTTTTTATCATACAATTAGTTTTGAATTTTTTGTGGTCACCGGTATTTTTTATTGCGGGTAAAATAAAAGCAGCTTTTTATATAAGCGTTTTATTGACTCTGTCGGTTTTCTTTATGGTTATTTTATTTTTTAATATTTCAATTTTAGCGGGAATTTTGCAAATCCCTTACCTTTTGTGGTCGATATTTGCAATGTATTTGAACATATTATTTCTTCGTTTGAATGAAAAACAACAAGCTGATTTATAAGAAAACTTTACATAAAAACTTTAATATAACACACTTTAATTTAATTTATGTTAAAATGTTTTTATGAAAATCAGTTGGGAAGAAATAAAAACAAAAATAAATTTTGATATCAAAAAAAAAGATAAGTTTTATCTTATATTGGTTTCTGTTATCGTTATTGCTTTGCTTTGGGCTTTTGTTTCGGCAGCTTTTATAACGAGAACTTTCAAAAAAAATGCAGCTGAAAATAAATTAGATAATAAAAAAGTTTATGTTGAAGATTTACTTTTAACAGAAACAAAAGACGGTAAAAAATATTGGGAAATATATGCAGATAAAGGATATTATTCCGATGATAAAAAAATTGCATATATTGGTGATTCAATAGGTAATTTTTATGAAAACGACGAAGTTATCGCCAGTTTTCAATCTCCGAGAGCAACAATAAATTCGGAAACAGGAAAAATTACTCTTTATGACAGAAGTAAGCTGATGTACAAAGATTTTACAAGTATTGTTGCAGATGAGTTCATCTATGAGGGAAATAAAAAACCTGTTTATGCAAAGGGAAATGTTGTAATAGAAAAACCTCAGGAACTCTATATAACGGGAGATGATGCGGTTTTGAGTGAAGATATGACTCACTTTACAATAAACGGGAAAGTTGTTACAAAAATGTATGAAAAAGGGAAATAAAATGAAAAAACTTTTAACAATTATTATAGCTTCAAGTTTTGTAATCGGATTGGCATTTGCGGATACGCTGACAATTCAGGCGGATAAACAGGTGTTAGACGGAGTGGAAAATAAAATTCACCTCGACGGAAAAGTAAAAGTGCAGATTAACGATGTTACTCTTACAAGCCCGAGAGCAGTAGGTGATATTGACCCGAAAACAAATAAACTTAAAAATGCAAATTTTATTGATAATGCTTATGCTCAACAGATAAAAGGATCTAAAAAACATGAAATTAAAGCCGAAATTATAAAAATGTCTTTGCTTACAAAAGTTGTTACCGCTACCGGTGATACTCAGTCAATTGTTTTGGAACAGGCAAAACCAATTGTTACGGTTAACGCAGACGAACAGGCATATGATACTAAAACAGATATTATGACAGCAAAAGGTGCGGTTATAATACATTACAAAGATATTGAAACTTTTTCCGACAGTGCAAAAGCAAATCTGACATCAAACGGAGATTTGAAACGTATGGAAATTGAGGGCGGTGCAAAAATCCGCCAAAAAGATAACAAACTTGATGCGGATAAATTTGTCTATAACGCACAAACAGAAGAATTTATGGCACAAGGGCATGCTTTTTCAGACGTTAAACCCGATGAAGATACAAGAATACAAGTTTGGTCAAATTTTCAACAGTATAATAAAAAATCCGGGATAATACTTGCAAGCGGCACAGTAAAGGTTGTTTATAACGACTATACCGCTTGGGGCCCGAGAGCAACCGTTTTTCCTGACCCTGCAACAGGGAAGCTCAATAAAATCGTATTTCAGGGACGCTCAAAAATTGCACAGAACGGACGAACAATCGAGGCTAACCATATAACAATGACAATGGAGCCGAAAAACTTTACAGCGGAGGGAAATGTTGTAACGGTTATTCCTAATGCAAATCAGCTTAGAGATGAAATATAAAAACAGATTATAATGCTGATTATTGAATAAGATTTATACAAAATGCGTTATTTAAACGTAGGTATAAATATTGCAATAAAACACCAAATTCAGAAAAATTCTTATAAAAAGTGCCATTTATTCACAGCGTAGCTGTTGGCACTGCCTAAACAGAAACCGGATTGCCAGAAAAATTTTAAGATTCTGAAACAAGTTCAGAATGACAAAATTTTCTCGCAATAACAAATTATTATATTATGCAATAAATACTTGCAATATTTATCCTTACCAATAAAAATTCAAAAATACAAAAATAACAAATATTAAGAAATGTTAACATAAATTAGAATTTTTGAAACCCAAATATAGCTTGTATCATGACAAATACCCTTTCAAACACATGCTTTTGAGAGGGCAATTATTAATTGAAAAAATTGTTTATTAAAGTACGAGGATATAAAAGAATTGGGAGAAAAAAATGTTAGGATTTAATTACACGGATTTTCAAAGCGGAGCGATTAGAGGATTCAAATTTGCAAACAATGGTTGTTGCAGAAACGAATATCGTCAGGGAGTTTTAAATGCTGCTCAGACAAGAATTTTTGAGCAGGATTTGAACAAAGATGGTGTTTTAACTTTGGATGAATTTATTAATGCCGATAATTATGCTACTCAAAAACAAGATGCAATGAATTGCCAATCTTCTGCACAATTAGCGGGAAATTACGGTGATTATGTAAAAAGTCAAGCAATTAATCAAGAGGGTCAAATTAAGGCTTTCCAAGCACTTGACGTAAATCGTGACGGTGTTTTAGACCAAAGAGAACTGGCAAATGAAATCAGTTTGATGGATGCGTTAGGAGATAAAAACGGGTCAAGAGATGGGGTTGTATCTCAAAGAGGTTACGAAAGCCTTTGGTGCGACCCGAATAAAACGCCGGAACAACAAGCGGCAATGCTGAGAGAAAATTACAGAAACTTCAATGCTGCTAATTTGGGTATGGCTTATGATAAATATGGTGAAGAATACAGCAGAAAATGCGGCAGTACTTTCCAAAATTGCTACGGACAAATAAAAAATCCAATCTATTACCCAAAAAATCCTTTATATAATGCATGGCTGTCAAATAGACAATTCTTAAATGCAGGTTATTTACAAGGATATCCGCAAAATGAAATCGGTCAATATCAAAATCAGGCATACATAAACAGATCGTTAGC
>JAFSWA010000101.1 GCA_017444705.1 bacterium | reverse complement strand
TTATAAGTTCCTATTTTTAGAGCATATTCAGGGTCATTTTTGTCAAAGCCCTTGTAATTATCGATAGCAAATTTTATCATGTAAAGCCAACCTGATAAAAATGCAGAAAGCAAAAGCACCGTTAAAATGAGAAAAACAAAACTCATTGCCGGATTTGCATGAACATTCATCCCCATAAAAGCATTAAAAACAAGTAAAAACAGAATAAACATAATTAAAGGCTGTATAAGTGCCGAGTTTTTTATTATAATTTGAAATGACTTTTTAATATTCTCTATCATTCTATCATTATAACACATTTTTAGAAAATGTTATTAAAAAAGATTTTCCTCAAGAATTAAATTTGGGAACTATATATAATGTTACAGTAAATTTATTAAAAATATCATACAAAATCGACAAATAATTTTCACCCTAAACTTGTTTCAGAAGCTTTTTGGATTACTTCGCATACGCTCGTAATGACATGTACAGCAATGACATGTTTGTTGGATTGCCGCATTCTCACTACGTTCGTCCTACCGCAAGCGATATCCTCCCTCGTAAGGCTCGGCTGTAGCCTTGCCCACGGTTGATTTGTCGTAATGATATGAAAAAACATGTAAAGCAGTGACGTAAGTTACGTCTTAACATAACAAAAAGCAGAAAAGATTGGGTGACATTCAATATATTCAATTAAGAATAAAAAAATAATTTAACAGTAATAAAAAGAAAAGAGGTAAAAATTTGTGTTTTATTCTTTTGTTGTTACGAATTGAAAATCTTTGCTCCAAGTTCTGTATCCGCCATCAAGATGCATACAGTGATAACCTTTTGAAGCTAAAAATCTGCAAGCACACATTGCTAAGTGGCACTGTTGATTATAGCAATATACAATGTACAAACACTCTTTTGATAATTCATCCAATCTTTCATCCATTTTTGCTCTCGGCATAGAAATTGCCGTCGGAATATGTCCCTCTGAAAAATCTTGATAATCTCTTACATCCAAAATTTTTACGTTATCTTCTTCCATAATCTCTTTTAATTCGACCGGTCCGAGAGTGTAAGCCATAATTTTAGTAAAAAATTTTTCGGCTTTATCAGAATCATATCTGTATTTTTTTAATTGTTCGTCCATAATTTCCCTCCTATTTTAAATATATACATATAAAAGAAAAAAACATTACCGTTGTAGTTAACAGTTTAGGCACTGTTTAACGAAATCTCAAACAGAAAGTTTACGGCATATAAATTAAGTTTTGTCCGATAACGCAATTTCTTTGAGTGGGGTTCAAATATTCAACAGCTTTTTATTAAAAAATTTCATTTGTATAATAGGTTTATATTATTTGCCCAAAAATTTAATTTAGATTATTATAAAATTATGGTTACTTTTAAATTCAAAGATACAGCAACATATCAGGTTATAAGGTTAATTTCTTTTCAATTAACGGAATTTCTTGATACATTCGGTTGTATAGTTGAGCAATTTATAAATACTTTGAAATATATTATAAAATTGGACATAAATATAGGAGAATTAATCAGACAATGTTCACGATTTGCGTTTGATTCTCTGCCTATATCACTATCGATAGTCGGAATGACTTCGATAATTATATCTATTCAAGTTGCTCCGGAAATGGTTAAACAAGGTGGCGGAGGTGCTGTCGGTGCATTGATTTCACTTATTATGACAAGAGAAATGGGAACTATAATGGCAGGATTTGCGATAATCTCAATGATTGGAGCGGCTTTTGCGTCGGAAATTGCGACAATGAAAGTTACCGATCAAATTAATGCAATGGAAGCTTTAAAGGTTTCTTATTTCAGATATTTGTTTGTGCCAAGGGTTTTGGCAGGAGTTTTTATGATGCCTGTTGTTGTTCTTATAGCATCTGCTTTCGGTATTTTCACGGCGGGTTGGGCTTCTGTTGTCAGTGCAAAAATCAGTTGGCTTAATTACATCAATTCGGTTTGGTACGGGTTGTTTGTAAAAGATATATTGGTCGCAACTTTAAAGGCTTCTTGTTTCGGATTTGCAATTGCACTTATAAGTTGCAGTTGCGGAATTCGTGCAAAGGGCGGAGCTCAGGGAGTCGGTATTGCGACTACGCAGGCGGTTGTATGGTCGTTTATCGCCATTGTTATTATTGATTACATATTTGCGTTAGGATTTTATTTTTAGAGAGAAAATTATGAGCATTAAAGTAGAAAATTTAACAAAAGTATTTGACGGGAAAAAAGTTTTAGATAATATTTCCTTTGAAGTTAATGACGGTTCTTCGCTTGCGATAATTGGGTTTTCCGGTTCGGGAAAAAGCACCGTTTTGAAAATTATTTCAGGTCTTATAAAAGCGGATGAAGGTAAAATAAGCCTTAAATCAGATGAAGTTGCACTTGTTTTTCAGTATTCGGCATTATTTGACTCTTTAAATATCTTTGATAATATTTCGTTTGCATTGCATGAAAGAAAAGATTTAAGAAAAAAGTATTCCAAGGAAGAAATTAAAAAAATAGTTGAGGATAAATTAAAAGTTGTAGGTTTAGAGGGAATTGAAAAAAAATATCCTCACGAATTATCAGGCGGTATGCAAAAAAGGGTCAGTTTTGCGAGAGCTATTGTTACAAATCCGCAGGTAATTTTGTATGACGAACCGACAGCAGGACTTGACCCGATTACTTCAACCGTTATTGAAAATTATATTAATACTCTAAAAAGAGAATTAGGTGTAACTTCGATAATTGTAACTCACCAACTTTCGACTATAAGAAATTGTGCTGACCGAGTTATAATGTTTTATGGCGGAAAAATTGTTTTTGAGGGAACTCCCGAAGAAATGAATCAAAGTGAAAACCCTTATGCAAAACAGTTTATTAATTCTTCAATCGAGGGTCCTATGCAAATGTTGACATCATAAAATAAGGTAAATGTATGATATAACAAGATGAAATTTGTAGTAAAATGAAAAATAAAAAAGGAAAATTATGAGATTTTCATCATCTGTAAAAGTAGGAATATTAACCATAACCGCATTATTTATACTGATTTTCAGCATAATGTGGGTAAAAGGTCGTTCTTTGTCATCCTCAGAAAGAATAACAGTTGAATTTAAAGATGTAAACGGGATGCGGCCGGGGTCTGCCGTTCAGATTATGGGATACAGAGTAGGTCAGGTTGAAGAGGTTATACCCGTTATTGAAGGGGAAAACAGTTATGTTAAATTAAAATTTGTTATTACGGAAAATAATATTGATATTCCCTATGCGTCTGAAATCTCTATCCAGCAGTCGGGCTTAATAGGTGAACAATTTTTGGAAATTACTCCTCCGAGAAACAGAATAATTTATATTCCGGTTACCGGAAACGAAAAAGTTCTCAAAAAGGGAAATGAAGTTGAAATGCAGCTAAGCGGTGATTATCACAAAGTCGGTATTGTTAAAAATGTCGAAATTGTTCAAACCGCAACACTTCCCTCTGAAGAAAAAGTCAAATATCCGACCGCAAAGGTCTATAAAATAACCTACATTATAAATATGCCCGGACTTATTATCCCCTCTGAAATAGGAGCAAAAATACTCCCTGACGGGAATAACGGTGAAAAATTAAGAATCAGTCTTTTGAGCGGAGAAAAACTTCTGCTTCCTCAGACAGAAAACAAATTCACTATAATTGAGCCTATGAGATTGGTTGATTTTATGGAGCTTCAATATAAATCGGCTCAGGCATTAACGGAAACTAACGAAAAAATAAGTGCAATTCTTTCACAGGAAGTTATTGCAGATTTGCAAGAAACCGCTAAAAATCTTAATACGTTGACATTTAAAGCAAATACGACTTTGGAAAAAGCTGAAATTCTTATAGATACTTCAAAAGCTGAGCTTTTGGCTTTGACTGCTCAGGCAGATAAAATTACGGAAAGAATTTTGAATATAACGGATTCACTCAATGCACTTTTATCAGATGAAGATTTGATTAAAAATGTTTCTAACGCAACTAAATCCGTTTCAAAACTTTCCAATAATCTTAATACGATAATTGAAGACCCTCAGACAAAAGCCACTTTGGCTAATATAAATTCAATGTCTAAGAACTTGGCAGAAATATCAGACTATATTAATGATATGTCAAAAGATGAGGCGTTAAAGCGTAAAGTTGTTGATACGGTTGATAAACTTGATTTAGCACTTGAACAGCTAAATACAACTCTAAAATTAGTAAATGATATTGGCACAACCGAAAAAGATAAAATCATTTCAACAATTAATGATGCAAGTGAAACATCTAAGAACGCTAAAAAGTTCTCAGAAAAATTGAATAAAAGATTTTTACTTTTCAGATTAATGTTCTAAAAATGAAAACATATATTTCAAAACTTCATTATAAAAAAGAATTAAACGGAATTGATAAAAGTGTTCTGTTTGGGCTGAAAATTGTTTCTATTCCTTATTTTATAGGAAGTTCGATTAAAAATTATCTTTATAAAAAAAATATTTTAAAGTCTTATGATACGGGTTGCAGGGTTATTTCTATCGGAAATCTTACAACCGGCGGAACGGGAAAAACTCCTCTGACTGCGGAAATTGCAAATTTTTTAACCCAAAAAGGAGAAAAGGTTTGTATTGTTTCAAGAGGATATAAGGGAAAATTGAACAATAAAATACCAAACCTCATTTCTGACGGCGAAAAAATTTATTATGATGCTCCTATGGCAGGTGATGAGCCGTATTGGCTTGCAAAAAATTGTAAAGGGGCTGCTGTTGTAACTTGCTCGAACAGGAAAAAAGGAATAGAGTTTTATAAACAAAAAACAGGCTGTAATACTTTTCTTCTTGATGACGGTTTTCAGCACAGAAAAGTTAAGAGAGATTTGAATATACTTGTAATTGACGGTGAAAAAAAATTCGGAAATGAGTTGATTTTGCCGGCAGGTCCTTTGAGAGAACCGCTTACGGAAATATATCGTGCCGATAAAATAATAATTGTAAATAAAAAAAATCATAACAGGGGACTTCGAGGTTATAAAAGAGTGCTTGAACGGGCTTTGAATCGACCTGTTTTTCTCTGCGATATGAAACTCGACACTCCATATAATATAGAAACAAATGAGCCGTTCAATTATGAAAGAGTTTTGGCTTTTTGTGCGATAGGTCAGCCTGAACAGTTTTTTAATCTTTTGACTGCAAATGTTGCGGCTCAGGAAGTTTTTGAAGACCATCACAGATATAGCGAAGAAGATATTGAATATCTTATAAAAAAAGCGGGGGAACATGGCGTTTCCGCTTTAATTACGACTGAAAAAGATGCGGTAAAAATAAAAAATTTACAAAATGCGAAAAAAATAAAAATATATGCGGCTAAACTGGTTCCTAACATAAATATAGAGGAGATTTTGTTATGAAAAAAATATTGGTCATAAGATACAGATTTATAGGCGATACCCTTTTGAGTGTACCATTTTTGAGAAATCTCAGATATAATTATCCCGATGCTCAAATTGATATGCTTGTTTCAACAGGCAGTGGTGAAATTCTTGAAGATTGCCCTTATGTCAACAATTTGATATTTTTTGACACAACAAAAAAATTTGAATATGAAACAGGCGAAAAAAAATCTTTTTGGGGTTATGTGAAACTTCTGAGAAAAGAAAAGTATGATAAAATCTATGTTTTAAAGCGTTCATTGTCAAGTGCAATTTTTGCTTTTTTGTCAGGAGCTAAGGAAAGAATAGGCTTTGATACGGAGTGCAGAGGATTTTTGCTTACCAAAAAGGTCCCCTATAATAAAAATAAACATGAAATTGAGAGTTTCTTGGATATTTTGAGAGCCGATAATTTAAAGGTTGAAGATACTTATTTGGAAAATTTTATTGATGAAAAAACAGAAGATAAAATAAAAGCTATTTTTGAAGAAAATGGAATAAAAGATGCAAAAAAAGTTGTAATTCATGCTACCGCTTCAACGCCGCAAAAAGAGTGGACAAAAGAAAAATGGGCAAAAATAATTGAGTATATTTCAAATGAAAAAAATGCTCAAATCCTGTTTTTAGGAACAAAAAATGATGCTAATAAATACAAAGAAATTTTATCTTGTATAAAAAGCGAATTAAAAATAAAGCCTGTTAATTTTTGCGGAAAATTCAACTTAAAAGAGAGTTTATCAGCAATAAAGCATGCTGATTTAATGATAGGAATTGACAGCGGAAATCTTCACATGGCGGCATCCGTAAAAACAAGAGTAATAGGACTCTACGGGCCTATGAATGAGAAAAAATGGGGTGCATATCCTTGTAAATCCGGCACAAATATTCTTTTGACAGCAGAGGTTGAGTGTCGTCCCTGCGGGTTAAAAAAGAAATGTAAAAATAATTTAAAATGCCTTACCGATATTACGGTTGAACAGGTTAAAAAAGCAATTGACAAGATTTTTTAAGGTATAATAATCCTTGTGAGATTATGAAAAGTTTTTGTTCCTTTTTATTAAAGAATTTTTATGATGAGAATTTGGATTTTTTGACTAATGCGAAAATTCAAAAAATTCAGCAGCCAAGCAGAAAAGAGCTTATTATACATTTAAGAAATCATCATAAAACAAAAAAATTTTATGTGAATATTTCACCGAATTTTTTTCATGTATGTTTTGCAAGTGATGAAAATTTAAGAAAACGTGAAATTGAAATACCGAAAGTTCCGCCAATGTTTTGTATGCTTCTAAGAAAATATCTTGAAAATGCCAAAATAGTAAGAGCGGAAATTCCGGATTATGAAAGAATTTTGGAACTGTATTTTGAAAATTATAATGAAATCGGGGAAAAAATTGAGATTTGTCTTGCCATTGAGCTTATGGGCAGACACAGCAATATTATTTTATATAATGTTGACGGTTCAAAAAATCGTAGTGCGGGTGAAATTTTAGGCTGCATGCATAATGTTGGGGAAGAAAAAAGTCAGATAAGAGAATTGGCGGGCGGATTACCTTATGTTTATCCGCCCCAAAAAATTAAAAAAGATTTTTTGAAAACAACAAAAGAGGAGTTTGAAAAAGAAAAAAAAACTGCCCAAAATACTTTTTATTATCTGACTTACCCGATTTTGGAAGATTCGGATTATGATTTTGACAAACTGAATAAGATGTTTTGTGAACCAAAAATTTTTATAAATAATGATGATTTTTCTTTTTAAAAAAGACGAAAATTACAAAGAAACTGATTTCAATACCGCAATTGATTTTTACTGGTCAAAATGCCAAAATGAAGCGATATTAAAAAATTTGAAATCCAATTTAAAAAATCTAATTGAGAGAAAAATTAAAAAACAGCAAAAATTACTTGAAAAAATGGAAAATGAAGTTGAAAAGGCAAAAGAATTTGAAAAATATAAACTTTTCGGAGATTTGATTTTTGCAAATATATATAAAATAAAAATCGGTGATAAATGGCTTATTGCCAATAACTTTGCGACAAATGAAGAAACAAAAATAAAACTTGACGAGAATTTGTCTGCGAGCAAAAACGCACAAAAATATTATAAAGACTATTCAAAAAACAAAAAAACTTTTGAATATACAAAGCATCGACTTGATGAAACAAGAGATTATCTTGAATACTTAAAAGAAGCTGAGTTGTCGGCGGAATTAATTGAAACTTCCGAGGATTTACGAGAGTTTAAGGAAAATTTTGAAAAAGAAAAGCCCTCTAAAAAGACAAAAACTCTCCAAAAAATTGAAAATATAACAATTAACGAATTTGATGTTTACATAGGTAAAAATCACTTTCAAAATGATTGGCTTTTGTCAAAAATTGCTTCAAGTGAAGATATATGGCTGCACTTGAAAGACAGTCCGAGTGCTCATATAATAATAAAAAAACAGGATAAACCGATTGATGAAAAAATAATCTTTGAGGCGGCAAAACTTGTTAAATTTTATTCAAAAGCAAGAAATTCAAGCAAAGTTTCGGTTATTTATACATTGAGAAAATTTGTCAGAAAAATTCCGAAATCAAAATACGGACTTGTAAATTATCGTGAAGAAAAAGAGATTATAATTGATTAAAAGGAGAAATATGAAAAAAGTCATAACATACGGAACATTTGACGTTTTGCATTACGGACATATTAATTTGCTCAAACGGGCAAAAGAGCTTGGAGATTATTTAATTGTAGCTCTTTCCAGCGATGAATTTAACAGTATAAAGAATAAAAAATCTTATTATACTTATGAACAGAGGAAAGCTCTTCTTGATGCTTGTCGTTATGTAGATTTGGTAATACCTGAAAATAGTTGGGAACAAAAAGTTGACGATGTGCAAAAATATAAAGCGGATATTTTTGTAATGGGTGATGATTGGCAGGGAAAATTCGACTTTTTGAAAGAGTACTGCGAGGTTATATATTTACCGAGAACTCCTGATGTATCTTCAACCCAAACAAAGAAGTACCTAACCGATAAAGAAAAATAAATATTAAGTTTTGTAAAATAAATTAAAGTTTTTTGCAAAAAAGCCGATATAGAAAAATATATAAAAGGATTTAATCATGTCGGATTTTAATATTAAAGCAAGAAATTTATTTATCAAAATTGATGCGAAATTACAGAAGAATTTAGAAAAAAATCAAAACAATCAAAAAAGCGAAACAATTTTTGATTCGTCAAAAAGCAGTTCTTCAAGTGATGACGATATTTACGGCGGAATTTTAAAATTCAGAAGAAACACAAACTCTGAAACAAATCAAACAACACAAAATAATCAAACATCTCAAAATTCTGAGTCTGTAACGGATTCTTTTGTTTTCAAGTACACAAAATATATTACACCTGACAGCACAACCGAAACAACGACAAATGATATTTCAAAATCCGACGAAATGCTGATAATAAAAGCTAATAAAGAAAAAGAAGCGAAAGAAGCGGAAGAACAAACGGATTCAAGTAAAACAACAGAAACTTCCGGAACAAATGCAGCCAAAAAAGAAACTTATTTAAAGTACAGTGAAGAATTATCGGAAATTTTAGAAGATTATGAAGAAAAAATTTCTAACAGGTTGTATAAATTAGTTTTACCATTAACCGATTCTTCTTCCGAGACGACAACAAAAACTTTAACCTATTACAATTTAATTGAAAATGCTGATAAAATCGGAGAATACAGAGTAACGGATAAAGACGGAAATATCGTTGTTTCATCAGCAGATGAAATTCCTGAAAATGCTACGCAAAAAGACGGAGCTTATTATTCTGACGACGGGAAAAAGTACGTTGTTTTGTCTGACTTATCCGACACCGACTATTTCCAAAAGGCACTCAGAAACGGTGAAATAATTCTTCAAAAGCCGGTAACAGAAGAAAATAAAACAACATGGATAGATACTGACTGTGCATTACAAACTTTTATTCAAGATGCTTTATACACAGAGGATGACGCAGCTGCGGAAGCTGAATATAAAGAAAAAATGAAAGCTTTATCTGAAAATGACGAATATAAAGAAGTTTTAAAAGAATATGACACTGTTGTTGAAAAATACATTGACAACGATAAAGTAAAAGAATTGGAAGAAAAATATAATGAAAAATTAGAAAACAGAAAGTTGAAATTCATATATAGTAAGAGCGGTTCAAGCGAGGAAACACAATCCGAAGATTTGTCATATTTCTCATTAATGAACAACAACAGCTCAATAGGGGAACACAGAGTAGTGGATAAATCCGGTAACATTCTCGTTCCGAATTCTGATTATATTCCTGAAACAGCAACAAAAATAGGAAATAATTATTATTCCTCAGACGGGAAAAAGTATGTTATTATGGAAGAACTCTCAAATCAAACAGATTTCCAAACCGCACTCAGAGAGGGCGAAATTCTTCTTCAAAAAACCGTTACAGAAAACGAAGAAACAACATGGTCAGATGTTGATTATACAACTTTGAGCTATATCCAAGATGTATTATATGCAGAAGATGATGCACAAGCGGAAGAGGAATATGAATATGAATTACAAAAACTCAAAGATGAAGCGTATTTTAAATATTTGGATGAACAAGGTTAATTAAATTTACAAATAAAAGATAAAATTGATTATCAAATCCGTAACAAGAAGATAAATCGTAGATTTTATTGCCGCCTTAGTGGTGGAAATACCGACATCTTTTGCTCCGCCATGGGTCAAATAACCCTGTGTTGCACAAACAAGTGCTATCATAATGCCGAAAACACACCCTTTAAAAAGACTGATATAAATATCTTTCGGCTTCAACCAAAGCCAAACGGAATTCATATAAATATTAGGGTGTAAATCAATTACAAAGTGTGAAACTATTAACCCGCCTAAAATTCCTAAAAATTCAGCCAAAATAACAACAAGAGGAACAGTCAATGCTCCGGCGGCAATTCTCGGAGCAAAATAATAACCTACGGGTTCAATTTTCAAAACCTTTATGGCATCTATTTGAGAAGTAACTTTCATATTTGCAACTTCCGCACAGATTGCGGTACCGGCTCTCGCTCCGATTGCCAAAGCCGCAAATCCGGGTGCAATTTCTCTAATCATTGCAACAGCAAGAAATCCGCCAATATAAGCTTCGCCGCCTGTCAACAAAAACTGTTTTGATACTTGCAACGCAATGACTGCCGCTGCAATAAACACAATAGTCAATGCAATTGACAGGCTGTCATAACTAATCATGGCAGCCTGAGTCAGAATTGTCGAAAATTTGGCTTCTCCCGAAAAAAGATATTTCAAGGTTCGCCACAAATTCTTTGTGCAATGCCCTAAAAATCTAATCATAAACGGGCGTACACCATTTTTTGTATTCTTCCACACGACCTTTAACAACGTCGAAATAGAGATTTTGAATAGCAGTTGAAACAGGTCCGATTTTTCCCTCACCCAAAGGACGATTATCGATACTCGTAATCGGGCTGATTTGAGCTCCTGTTCCGCAATAGAACGCTTCATCGGAAATATAAAGTTCTGTTCTGTCAATATCACGTTCAACCGTTTCAATGTTCAGTTTTTTAGCAATTTCAAGAACAGTATTTCTTGTAATGCCCTCTAAAATATTGTCTGTTGTTCTTGTTGTTATTAATTTGCCTTTTTGAACAATAAAGAAGTTCATTGCCGAACCCTCAGTAACAGTACCGTCCTGAGAAAGAACAATTGCATCGTCAAAACCCATGTTGTGTGCGTCTGTTTTAATTAATGCTGTGTTTGCATAACTGCCGGCAACTTTTGCTCTCGGCGGGATTGCGTTATCATCAACTCTTCTCCAATTTGAAACACAAACCTTTAAACCGTTTGACGTATCAATATAATCACCAAAAGCAAATGAAAATATTAAATTTGAATCTTCATTGTCATAAAGCCCCGGACCGATTTTTTGAGCACTTTTATATACATTCGGTCTGATATAAACATCCGTATGATAATCGTTCTTTTTCAATAATTCTTTTGTAATTTGAATATACTCATTAATAGTGTATTTTGGATCCATATGAAAGATTTTACAGCTGTTAAAAAGTCTTTCATAATGTTCTTTCATTCTGAATGCGTAAAGTTGACCCTCGTCTTTATTGTAGTATGCTCTGATACCCTCAAATACGGAAGTTCCGTATAAAAAAGCGTGAGTTCTGACAGGGAGTGATGCTTTGTCCGCTTCAATGTATTCTCCGTTCATAAAAACATATTCCGTCATAATTTCTCCTTTTTATTTCCATAATAATTATAACGCTTCATAATAAATTTATCAAATTTAAAACTAAAATAACAAAAACTTCGTTCGACTGCACAAAAATTTTACCCTACATGCTCTTTGAAAATTGTAATATATTTCAAATAAATTTCTGTAAGGTTATCAAATTCCGATTCCGGCATATTTTCAAGAACCTTGTTTTCTACATCAATTATCGGGAAGATTTTTTCTTTAATATAGTTCTTGCCTTTTTTGGTTAAATAAATGTGCATGTTTGGGTATTTACCGGCTTTCAGAATAATAATTTCATTTTTTTCAAGTTTTTTAATTGTTGCATTTATAGTTTTTTTATTTACATAACTGTTATCTGCTATATCTTTCTGCAAACACCCTTCTCCAAGTTCCAAAATTGCAAAAAGCACAACATATTCACTGTCAGACAAACTTTTGCTTTGTAAAAGCTGTTGATATAATTTATCAATCTCACAAAGCATTGCATTCAAATATTTAACTTTATAACTTATCTTAAAATCCATATAACGTCAAAAGCATTATATCATAAATTTTTATTAATTGCGAGCGAAGCGACGCAATCCAAAAACCATGTCATTACGAGAGAGCATGCAGGTCGTGTTTTAAAACACGACCTGCATGCTGTTATTTAAATATATAATTCCAAGAAAATGAAAAAATTATTAATTTTTGTGGATTTTCGTAAAAAATGTATTAAAATAAAATAAAAGGATACATAAATGAAATACAAAGATTATTATGAAATTTTGGGCGTAGATAAAAAGGCAACTGAGGCACAGATTAAATCCGCATACAGAAAACTTGCCAAAAAATATCACCCTGATGTTGACAAATCTCCTTCAGCACAAGAAAAATTCAAGGATATAAATGAAGCATATGAAGTTTTATCCGATAAGGAAAAACGTTCAAGATATGACAGTCTTGGCTCAGGCTGGCAGGCAGGTCAGGACTATACCCCGCCGCCCGGATTTGAAAATTTCAGTTTTAATTTTAACGGGCAAGATTTCGGTAATGCACAATATACAAATTTTGATATGGGCGGATTTTCGGATTTCTTTAAATCGATGTTCGGAGATTTTGCCGGTCGTGCGAGCAGCAGTTCGCAAAGTTACACAAGGGGAAACGGTTATGAAGATTTATTCGGTCAAAGGCAACGGTCAAATCGTTCACGTACACCGCAGCAGCCTGCCGAAAATCTTGATATGACGCAAGATTTAATTGTTACGGTTAAAGATTTGTTGCTTGATAAACCTCTGCCGGTAAAAATAAAAAACATTGAAAAATGTACTTGTCGTCAAGGTTCTGCTTGTTCAAAATGCGGCGGAACGGGTTATGTTGCAAATGAAAAAACTCTCAAAGTAAGATTACCAAAGGGCTTTAAAGAGGGTCAAAAGGTAAGGCTGAAAGGTGAGGGTAAAACAGGCTCAACAGGTAACAAAGGGGACTTGTTTTTAGTTATAAAATTAAAAGATAAGGATTATAAAATAGAGGGTTCAAATCTTGTCAGGACAATTAATTTGACTCCGGCTGAGGCAGTATTGGGATGTAAAAAAGATGTTCAAACTCCGACAGGAATTGTGAATGTAAAAATTCCGCCAAAAACCAATTCCGGTAAACAATTAAGGTTGAAAGGGTTAGGATTGCCGTCAGATAACGGAAATGGTGATTTGAACGTCAAAATTAATATTTCTCTGCCCGAGAACATTTCAGATAAAGAAACAGAACTTTATGAAAAGCTTTTAAATTTGGAAAAATAATTTATATGTAAGGTTCTTCCTGAATTGCGAGTGCGGAAACCTGATTTGTTATAAAAGAAATTCTTTTAATAGGTCCGTTACATTCTTTTTCATATAATCTGTTTTGACCCGTTTCAATTGTTTTCTTTAATTCTTCATAAACAGTTATGGGGTTTTCAACATAAAGTACAATCGGAGCTGCTGAACCTTTAATAAAAACTAAGATTGCTATTCTTGTTTTTGTCGGTTGTTTTGTATAGGGGTTTGTCATAATTTCTCCTTTTTAATTATCTGTGTCACCAAGCTTTGATTTACAAATTTCTATCATTTTATCATTTTCTGATGTATTTTTATAACCCAAGTTTTTTGCGTTTTCATAATATTTTAACGCACTGATAAAATCATTATAATTAAAATAATATTGTGCAAGGTAAAAATTGGCATTTGCACTGTATGTGTCGATGGAATAAGCTCTAAACATTGCATCTTTTGCCTCATCTTGTTTATCTTTTAAAATATAAACTCTGCCAAGTCCGATAAATGCCTCAGATGAAGGCGGATTATTTTGACTTGCAACATAGAAAAAATATTGAGCTTTGTTAAGATATATTGCATTAAGTTCGGGGTTTTGATTGCTCAATGCTTTGTTAAGAAATGCATTTCCTTTTTCAATAAATGCTGATT
>JAFSWA010000100.1 GCA_017444705.1 bacterium | reverse complement strand
AGATACTGATATATTTATTTCAACTCGCAAGGGAAGTAATGAAATTGCTCTCAGGTTATACTCTGATTTGGATTGGTTTGGGAGAAAAATAATTCCTGCGGACAGTAAATACAATTCTTTAATGGAAACATTTGTAAATCCTGATTTTGAGAGTGAATATACTATGAGGATGAAGATTAATAATTTTTTGAAGCGTGCGGAAAATATTGACCTTACTACACCCGTTAATGTTAGAAAAATAAACGAGGCAATATATGGTCACGGAAAAATCAAAGTTCAAGGATAAACATTTAATTCAGTGTTTTATGCGTAAAGCTTTTTTTATGTTTAACATAGTCATCAACAATTTGTCCTGCCCCTGTTAATTTATATTTATAAATTGTTAAGCCTTCTAAGCCAACAGGACCTCTTGCGTGGGTTTTGTTTGTTGAAATACCGACTTCTGCTCCGAAGCCGTATCTAAAACCGTCAGCAAATCTTGTTGAGGCATTTATGTAAACTCCGGCGGAATCTACAAGCGAACAGAATTTATTCCCGTTAGTTTTATCATTTGTAATAATTGAATCTGTATGGTGTGAACCGTAGGTGTTTATATAATTTATTGCTTCGTCAACATCAGATAAAACCTCTATTGAAACGGTTTTTTCTCCGTATTCTGTTGAACGGTCTTTCTCTGTTGCTTTTTCAATATCGGGAATAAGTTTTTGACAAACCTCATCCCCTTTCATCCAAACCCCATTTTCTTTTAGTGTAATTATCAAATCTTTTATATAAGGATAATCTTTATGAATTAATATAGTTTCAACTGAGTTACAAGCACTCGGGTATTGAGTTTTGGCATCAACACATATTTTTTCAGTCATATCTTTATCTGCCGATTTGTCGATAAATATATGACAAATTCCGTCCGCATGTCCCAAAACAGGAATTTTTGTGTTTTCTTTTATATATTTTACAAGAGAATTGCCTCCTCTCGGAATAATCAAATCAATATATTTATCCATTTGTAAAAGTTCAGAAACTTCTTCTCTTGAAAATATTTGGTTTATAACATTTTGCGGAAATTCCGGAATCAAAGACAAGGCATCTTTAACTGTATTAAAAATTGATGTATTTGTTTCTTTTGCCTCTTTTCCGCCCTTTAAAATAACGACATTTCCCGATTTTATTGCAAGTGAACTGATTTGAGAAATAACATCCGGTCTTGCTTCAAAAATAACGCCTATAACACCTATCGGGCATGAAATTTTTTCCAAAATTAAATTCTTATCCAATTCTCGTTTTAAAAGTACTTTATTTACAGGGTCATCAAGTTTTGCGACATCTAAAACACCCTGAACCATATCTTGAAATTTATTTTCATCAAGTTTTAAACGATTATATGTTGATTGAGTTATTTCTCCTGCATTTACAAGTGTTTTTGCCGAATATAAATCGGTTTTATTTGCTTCAAAAATTTTTTCTTTATTCTCTTTTAGCGATTGAGCAATTTTTTTCAGAGCTTCGTTTTTTATGTCAGTATTAAGTGCCGACATTTTTATTGAAGCTTTTTTAGCCAATTCTGCCATTTTTACTAAATCCGTCATAGAAAAATCCTTTTATAAAAGTGCAATATAATCTCTTGTAATAAGAGCATCATAGTTTTTGTAGCCCAAAATATTAATAATGTCGTCAGAGTGAGCTCCCATTATTTTTTGTGCATCGGTACTTGAATAATTTGCTATACCTCTTGCAAATTCTTTGCCTTCATTGTCCAAAATACTTACGACATCTCCTTTTTGGAATTCGTTAATAATATTTGTAACCCCTATCGGAAGCAGACTCGCATCTTTTTCCAAAATTGCTTTTTTTGCTCCGTCATTTATACAAACTTTACCTATAACATTTGTTGCGTAAGCAATCCAGCGTTTTTTGCCGGCTAAAACCTCTGTCGGCAAAAACAGCGTGCCTTGATTTTCTTTAAAAATTTTTGAAATAATAGAGGGCGTTTTCCCGTTAGCTATAATCATTTTACAGCCTGAACGTGTTACAACTTTTGCGGCTTCAAGTTTTGTTTTCATTCCTCCTCTGCCGCCCGAACCATCTATTGTTCCGGTAGCAAAAGCTTCCATTTCCGGCGTAATTTCTTCAACTACCGAAATTAACTTTGCATTTGGGTTCTCTTTGGGATTATCGGTATAAAGTCCATCTATATCTGATAGAATTACCAACAAATCAGCTTCCGTTTTGCTCGATAAAAGTGCGGAAAGCTTGTCGTTATCTGAAAAACATACACTCATCCCGTCTTTTACGTTTTCAAGTTCTCTGACAGAAACGGTATCATTTTGATTAATTACCGGTATAACTTTTAATTTTAAAAGAGTTTCTATTACGTTACTCAAACTAAGATAACGCACTCTGTCATGAAAATCATCTTCTGTCAAAAGTATTTGAGCCGTATTTATTTTATAACTTGCAAAACCGTTTTCGTATATTGAAATCAACTGTCCCTGACCGATTGCCGCACAGGCTTGTTTAACAGAAATACTTTCGTTTGAATTTACTCCGACCTTTTTTGCCCCTAAACCGACAGCACCCGAGGTCACAATTATAATCTCTTTTCCCGCTTTATAAAGCTTTGAAATATCTTCAATAAAAGAGTAAATTCTCGATAGCGAAATTTCACCAAACTCGTTACGTAAAACATTTGTTCCAAATTTAAAAACTATTCTTTTTGCATCCGATAAATTTCTTTCCATAACTATATTTTATCACTTAATCCGTATTTAATAAATAGTCTTGTTGATGGACTGAAAAGAGTTTTTACTAATTTTGTGTCAATAAATGTGATAATTTTATTGTCAACCGTTGCCACACTTATATTTCTGCCGAATTTTGCCGTTATACTGCGTGGTGATGCTTCGATAATATTTTCTTCAATTTTGTATTTTTTGACGACTAAAAATTTTCCTTCGCAATCAAGATATGCCTTTGCCCATGGATAAAGCCCCTTTATCTTTTTAGCTATAAGATTTGACGGTTGGTTTAAATCTAAAATTGCGTCAGAAATTGTTAAAGCTTTTTGATAAGTTGCTTCGCTTTCATTCTGTTCTTCCGGAGCAAAAACTCCCTTTTCAACAAATTCTAAAAATTTTTTGCACATTAAGGCTGCTAAGCCGGCGGCTTTATTTCTCAGGCTCATTCCGTCGTCTGAGTCCAAAATTTTAAAATTTTGCTGCATCAAAATTGCACCTGAATCATAACCCTCATCAATAAGATGAAAAGTTACGCCCGTATATTGTTCGTTATTGAAAAGCACCTGTGCATAGGGATTTGGACCCCTGTATTTTGGTAAAAGCGACGGATGAACATTCACCATGCCGATTTTGGGCAGTTGAAAAATCTCTTTTTTGATTTTTTCACTCCAACTGCAAACAAATATTATATCGGGATTCAGTTTCAAAATTTCTCTTTTGAACCCCTCTGAATTAACACTATTTTCTTTTATTTCGTACAATTTTTTTGATTTTATAAAAGAAATATCATTTGACGGATTTAAAATATCTTTCAACCATAATTTAAAAGGACTGTATTTTACCCTGTCATGACGCATTACACCTACAAGTTCATGTCCTGACAAAAGCACCGACTCCACTATCGCCGCAAACATTTTTGAATATCCGATTACCACAATTTTCATACTGTTATTATAATATATTTTTTTAACTTTGAAAAATTTTAAAATTATTGTAAAATAAAAGTAAAGATAGGAAGAAAAACTTTGGAAAATAATTTTAACAATTTTGATAATCAGGATTTGTCACTCAGGAAGTCAACAATTATTCAGGAGAGAATTAACCTTATATCAACTCATATGTATAAACAGTATCTTGAATATGAAAAATCCATGCTTAATATGAACGAAGTTTTTTCAAAAATGAAAAGTAATATCGGTGTTATAATAGATTCTCTAAAACAGTCTTTTTCTTCAAGAGGGATTGCAACACAAAATATAAACTACGAGATAGATTCCTCAGGAACAGTTATTGTAATAAATATTTTATGGCATCAGATAAGCATTCTAATAAGATACAACGATTTTCCACAGGCTTTAAAAAGAGAAGAAGAACGCATGTTCGCTTCAAGAATTATAGCTATTCAAGGTAATTATTTTGAAATTTTAAAAAAAGTTAAAGATAACGATATAGAACCGATTTTGGAATTTGAAACAGCATCTTTGTATATCCCGTCAGAGAAAAGTAAGCCCGCAATTATGAAAATAAAAGGGTTGAACAAAGAATCTCCGCAAAGCCAAATTGATGCCCCAAGAGACTTTCTTTTGAAAGTTATAGAACTTGTCTGCGGCGGCGGCTTAGAACATAAAGAATGGGTCAAAAAAAATATAACTTTTGATATTTAAAAGGCAGATTTATCAAAAATCCGCCTTTTTACCACACATACCTAAACTTTTTTTGCCTGAGACCAAGCTCCGTAATCTATAAAGAATAACTTTTTATATTCCGGTGAATTTAATATCATATTAGACCTTATAAACATACCCGCTGCCGAAGCTAATGTCCCGACTGCCGCACTAATTAATGATTTTGATATAATTCCCAATTTATTGACTTTCAAAAGCGAAATCGCCGTTATTGCACATGCCGTAAGCCCCGAATATAGACCGGTATTTTTAATTTTGACCTTTGCATCTTCTATAAATTCATCCCTTTTATTATTTAATGAAATATTACCGGGTTTTTCTAACGAAAGATTATTATCTTTCTTTAAAATTTCATTTCCCCTGAATTTTATATTTGTTAAAGGTGTTATTGCCATGCTTCCTCCATACTCTTATTTTATCATATTTTCAATTATACAAAAACTTTAATTTTAATTTTTTGTCAAATATTGCAAATTACAGGCTATTTTTGTTTACAAAACTTAATAAAACACTTGAAAATATATAAAAAATATGTTATACTACAAATGTAACAAAGGGGTTTATATGACAGCCAAAGTTCTTCTTCTGAATAATGAAAACGAGCCTATTCGGGTATGCAGTTGGAAAAAGGCTCTGCTTCTCGTTATCAAGGGTAAAGCAGAGGCTTGTAAAATTATTGATGAACTTGATTATACGATTAAGTGCGGCGAAATTGAAATCCCCAATATTATAAGATTAAATTACGAAATAGCAGTTCCTGATTTGGAACTGCCTTTTTGTAGAGAAAACATTTATGTTCGTGATGATTATACTTGTCAATATTGCGGAAAGCATTTTCCTGCAAGTGAATTAACGCTTGACCATGTTTATCCGAAATCACGTCTCGGACCTGATATTTGGGAAAATATAGTAGCATGTTGTAAATCTTGTAATCAATACAAAGCTGACAGAACTCCGAAAGAATGCGGGATGAAGTTAAGACGCAGACCGTATCGTCCTCAGAAATATATGGATTTTGAGTTTAAAAAATATAAATATGAAAGTGTATATTGGCAAAAATTTCTTAGTGCTTAGATTAAGCAAAAGCGGTCGAAAAGACCGCTTTCTTTTTTTTAAGATTTACTGAAACATTGTATATAGTTGTTTTAATTTTTAGCAGAAAACTTTTATTTATTCCGTAAAATGAAGAAACGGCTGACTTATATAAAGTCAGACGTTTTAACTTTTTAAAAATCTATCCTTGCGGTGTTTGCGGTTTTTGAGGAGGTGCTTGAAGTTTTTTAATATTCATAACGCTTTCATGTGCAATAACAGCAACCGCACAGGTTTTTGTTGCTTTCATAAACCAAGCACATCTGTCTTGAACACACATTTTATTATATTCACTGTTTGCCGATAACAAAGGACATGTTAAAAGCACCTGATTTGGCATTGGTTTTTGTTGTGGTGGTTGATTTGTAGCCATATTTTCTCCTAACTTTGTTTTAAGAGATTACAGTTTTCATCTCTCTTTTTTTCGTGTTCTTTATATATTTTTGTTCTGTTAATAACTTCATCAAAATCTATTTTGTGAGCGTCAAAATCGGGACCGTCAACGCAAGCAAATTTGACTTCTCCGCCGACAGTTACTCTGCAAGCACCGCACATTCCGGTACCGTCAACCATAATCGGGTTCATACTTGCTTCTGTTTTGATGTCTTTATCTTTTGTCATGTTAGCGACAGCTCTCATCATTGGCATTGGACCGACTGCTATTGCATAATCGATTTTTTCATTTTGTATTAAACGCTCCAAAACTCCTGTTACAAAGCCCTTTTCACCGAGCGAACCGTCATCTGTTGTAATAAAGAGTTCATCACAAGCACTTTTCATTTTGTCTTGCCAAAAAATTAAATCTTTGTTTCTTGCACCCATAATCATATAGACTTTGTTTCCTGCTTCTTTAAAAGCTCTTGCAATTAAATAGCATGGTGCGGCACCGTAACCGCCTGCAAGGCAAACAACGGTTCCGTAATTATTGATATGGGTAGGTTTGCCCAAAGGTCCTGAAATATCGAGAATTTCTTCTCCGACATTGAGTTTTGCAAGTTGTTTTGTAGTATAGCCGACAGCCATAAACACAATTGTTAAGGCTCCTGTTGAACGGTTATAATCCGCAATTGTCAAAGGAATTCTCTCTCCGTTTTCGCTTACTCGCAAAATTATAAACTGACCTGCCTGAGCATTTCTTGTTATGTGGGGTGCAAATACCGTTAATTCATACTGATTTGCACAAACTTCTCTTTTTGATAAAATTCTGTAACCCATTTTTCCCTCACTTTATGTTTATATTTTACATAAAATTATTAAATATGTCTATATGCTTTTATAAACAATTTTTTTAGAGGTTTTGCGTAATAAATCTTAAAACAGTGCTGTACAACCACTTGAAATTATTTTTTTTTTTGGATTAATATTGAATATATATTATAAAAAGGAAGGTTTAGATTATGTCGAAACAATGTGAAATTTGCGGAAAAACTCCATTAAAAGCAGCAAGTATATCTTTTTCTCATAAACAAAATGTGTATAGACAATCTCCGAATTTACAGTCTGTTAAAGTAAATGTTAACGGAACTACAAAGAGAATAAATGTTTGCACTTCTTGTTTAAAAGCAGGAAAGGTTGTAAAAGCAAAATAAATTTTCAAATTAAATTTTTCATCATCATATACTCCGTTTTTAACGGAGTTTTTTTGTTGGCAATTGACCAAATTATAAAAATTTTATACAATAAAAAAGGGGATTTATTATGAAAAAATTATTAATTATTTTTATTGTTTTATTGTCTGTTGTAATAACGGTTTCCGGTTGCGGTAAAAAACAAGAATCGCAGAATATTACACCTGAAATTACTCAATCGGAATCACAGCAAAAAATTGCGAGTGAAGAACCGGAGAAGAAACAACCGAACGCTCTTAACTATATGGCTCCCGGATACAAACAGGCTCAGGATA
The DNA here is from genome assembly GCA_017444705.1 of bacterium. Classification (GTDB taxonomy): domain Bacteria; phylum Cyanobacteriota; class Vampirovibrionia; order Gastranaerophilales; family Gastranaerophilaceae; genus RGIG3525. The sequence goes on along the minus strand of JAFSWA010000100.1, from coordinate 14,087 downwards.
AATTAAAACAAGTGCAGGATATACGTCAGCAGGCACTTGATGAAAATAATAACAGAACGGGAAATATTAATTACTAATAAAAGGAGAATTTTATGGAAAATTTGGATTTGAAAGGAGCTTTAAGCTCAATTTTTCAAAAAAACTGGTGGATGAAATTCCTGGGTCTTTGGGGTATTTCTTTAATACCATTAATACCATTTACAATTATTTTAATTAGTGTTGCATTAATCGGAATTGGGGTTGTTTCTAAAAATACACCTTTAATGGTTATTATGTGCGCTATCGGAGGATGTTTGATAATTGCTTCACTTGTTGGGAATATCCTTCTTTCTTTCTTTATTTGTGGTTATTTCATGCTTTATGGAAATGACAGAGCTCATAATAAAAATGCTCTGTACAGACCCATATTTTCAAAAGAAACATTTAAAGAAGGGTTAATAGCCGGTGCAAAAAGTTTGGTTGCATGGTTTGTTATGATACCGTTTTTCATCTTAATGATTCCTATTGTAATCATTTTAGGGGTTTTAGTGACAATTGTAACAGGTGGTTCTGAAATAGGTGTCTATGCAGGATATTTGTTATGCTTATTAATATTCGGTATTCCTATAACAAAAATTATGTCGTATTTTATAAAAGATATGGATGTTTTATCGCTATTCCATTGGGGAAAAGCTTTTGAATACTCAAAAGGGGTAAAAAGTGCAATTTGGGTAACGGTATTTCCTGTTTTGGCATGTATTTTACTTGCTTTTATAGGTGGTACAAATACACACATGAACAATGTTTTAATAGTTATATTCAATTTAACACTTGCTCCGTTTTTAACTTATATTTTATATGCTTTTTATTTCAATCTTTTAGGGCAATACACTTATGCTGCAATTAAACAAAATGAGGGTGCAGAACCTGAAACTATACCGCAAAAAGCTGTAAACAACAATAGTGCCGCTCTTATTATAGTTGTAATTGCAGTTGGAATTTTATTATTTATGATGACTTTAGGTGTGGTTGCCGCATTGACAATTCCTTCATTGGTTAACAGACAAAGTAATCTGGCTGCCTTAGTCAAAATGAAAAAAGCAATCTCAACCTACGAAGCTGCCACTGAAGTATATATGCTTGAAAATTCAACCTCACAAAAACAGGTAAAGGATTTGAAAGACTTTGCAGGTAAAAATTGTGAACATTTAGGTGAATATTTTAAAATAGTCCAAAAATATGATGATTGTGCATTTACAACAGCGGACGGAGTTTATTGGCTCTTTGACCCCGAAGACGGCAGTGTTAATATCTCAGATAGTGCAGATAATCCAAAATTAAATGTTACAATGGGTGTTTGTCAAGACGGCAGAGTAAATTGCAGGGAAGAATTTCCTGATGTTGAAAATTTACTGAGAAGAACCAGATAATATTTTCTTATTAAATAAGTAATGCGGGCGGATATTTATCCGCCCGCATTATAAATTACTATTATATTTAGGTAATTATATACAATGTTACAGTAAAATGATAAGACCCTGAAACGAGTTCAGGGTGACAATTTTGGTATATTTAGTGTAAAATAATATATAGTTACCTTTATTTATTCAAATTTGGCTGAGCAATTTTATCTCTGATTTTAGATGCCCAATAAGCTCCAAGTCCTGTTATCACTGCAAGTGTCGCATAAGAGGCAAGCCCTATTCTGTTTGAAAGTTTTACTTTCTTAAATAAATCATTACTGATTAAACCTTTAACTGCTTTTTCACCTTTGAAAGATGCCAAACCCTCTTCCAAAACGATAGGAAGCATTGTTAAGAAAGTTAATTTGCCGACATTATTTTTAATAAAAGTTGTAACTGTATCGAAAATTCCTTTCGGCTTTTCGCCCTCAGCTTTTTTATTTTTAAAGACTGATACAAGCCCGATTACAGAAGCGGCAATAACCGCAAAGGTTCCGACAACCGGCATTTTACGTACAGGTGTTTTTTTCAACAAATCAAGTCTTAAATTTTGTAAAAGTTTACCAAAGCCTCCGTTGTGATGATTCATTGCGTGTCCCAATTCATGGAATTGTGATAAAGCTATTTTATTAGTTGCAACTACTCGGTTATTGGTAAAATCAAAAAATGCGTTTCTGCCTAATTTTGTCTGATATACAGGGTTTAATAATTTCAAAAATTTATCAAGTTTTTTGGGTATTTTAGGGAATACATATTTGAAAGGATTTCCCATACTAAGTTGCAACTTCATATCTTCCGGCAGGGTTCTGAAAATTTTTACTCCTTTATCAGCCAAACCGCTTTCTCTTAGGATTTTGTCACCGGCTTTGTTTAATATTTCCACCGAATCTTTTGCAACGGAACGATTAATCTTGACCATTTTATTCTGTAAAAATAAACCGGCTGCGAGTGTAGTTCCTGCAACAAAAGGAGCTGTTACTAACCCTCCGACCATTCCGGCTCCTAACTTTTTGAAAAAACCAGGATTATCTTTTACTCTTCCTTGCTGCGGATAACCATTTTGCACACCACTTATTGTCGTCATTTTTTCCCTTTCCGATTTTTGTTTATGTTGTTATTAAAACAAAATTAAAAAAATATTGCTATATATTATTTTTGCTTTTTCGGTTATTTATAGCGTTGTTATTGAGTTTTACGCATATTTTATTTCATATTTACAAAACTTCATATTTATTGTTTAAATAAAATAGGGCGGGCGGATTTTATCCGCCCGCCCTATCTATTAAAGATAATACAGTTTATTCTTTATCTTTAACAAAAACAATATCTTCATCATTTACATCTATTATGAGATTTGAATTTTCTTTAATCTCACCGCTCAAAAGTTTTTTTGAAAGCGGATTTTCAACGAGTTGTCTTATTGTTCGTTTCAAAGGTCTTGCTCCGTATATTGGGTTAAAGCCGCGTTGAGCTAAAAATTCTTTTGCCTCTTCCGTTGTTTGAAGTTCAATATTTTTATCTTTCAAAAGTTTTTGCAAATGACTGATTTGAATATCAACAATTGATGATAATTCCCTCATGGTCAAAGCTTTAAAGAATACTATTTCATCAACTCTGTTAATAAATTCGGGTTTAAAATGCTGACGCATAAGCCCCATAAGAGTTTCTTTCGTTTTATCGTATTCTTCCGTCGAAATCATATTATTCAAGGTGTTTTCAAGAATAATATCAGAGCCGATGTTACTTGTAAGAATAATCAAACAGTTTTTAAAATCTACTGTTTTGCCTTTTGAATCAGTCAAACGACCGTCATCAAAGATTTGAAGCATCAAGTTGAAAACATCAGGGTGAGCTTTTTCAATTTCGTCAAAAAGTATAACAGAATAAGGTTTACGTCTTACTTGTTCAGTCAACTGTCCGCCTTCATCATATCCGACGTATCCCGGAGGAGCTCCGATTAGTCTTGCAACCGTATGTTTTTCACCGTATTCGGACATATCTATTCTGATTAAGGCACTTTCGTCATTGAACATAAATTCTGCCAAAGCTTTTGCCAATTCAGTTTTCCCAACGCCCGTAGGTCCTAAGAAAATGAAATTTCCGATAGGACGATTAGGGTCTTTCAGTCCTGACCTTGCACGTCTTATCGCATCAGAAACTGCAACTACCGCTTCATCCTGACCGATTACTCTTTTATGCAGAAAATCTTCCATTTTCAAAAGCTTTTCCATTTCGCTTTCGTTCAGTTTTGAAACGGCAATTCCTGTCCATTTACTTACAATTTCCGCAATATCATTTTCGTCAATTTCTTCTTTTAAAAGACGGCTTTTCGGTTTTTTATCAACTTTTTGCGTATTTTCAAGTTGTTTTTGAAGTTCAATCATTTTGCCGTATTTCAATTCGGCAGCATGCTGTAAATCCATTGAACGTTCTGCTTTTTCAATTTCATGTTTGACTTTTTCGATTTCTTCTTTTATTTGTGCCTCGCCGGAAATTGAATTTTTTTCACTTTCCCATTGAGTCATAAGCACTTTTATTTTGCTGTCTAATTCGAAAATTGTTTTATCAAGCTGTTCAATTTTTCCCTCGTTTTCGGGGCTTAATTCCTGCTTAATTGCCTGACGTTCAATCTCTAACTGTGTTTTTTGCCTTACCATTGTATCAATTTCAACAGGCAGAGAGTCAATTTCAATCCTCAAAGATGATGCGGCTTCATCAATAAGGTCAATAGCTTTATCCGGCAAAAACCTGTCCGTAATATATCTTGCAGATAATTTTGCCGCAGCAATTAAAGCCGAGTCCTTAATTCTTATTCCGTGGTGAACTTCGTAGCGTTCTTTCAAACCTCTCAAAATCGAGATAGTATCTTCAACTGACGGCTCGTTAACCATTGTCGGCTGAAATCTTCTTTCAAGTGCAGGGTCTTTCTCAATATATTTTCTGTATTCGTTTATGGTTGTTGCTCCGATACATCTCAATAAACCCCTTGCAAGCATCGGCTTTAAGATGTTACCGGCATCCATCGAACCTTCTGTTGCACCCGCTCCGACAACTGTATGTAATTCATCAATAAACATAACAATTTCACCGTTTGAAGCTTCAACTTCTTTTAAAACGGACTTTAATCTTTCTTCAAATTCACCTCTGAATTTTGCACCGGCAACAAGGGCTCCTAAATCAAGTGAAATAAGTTTTGTATTTTTGAGATTTTCCGGAACATCACCTCTTATGATTCGCTGAGCCAAACCCTCAACAATAGCGGTTTTACCGACTCCCGGTTCACCTATTAAAACGGGGTTGTTTTTTGTTTTACGATTTAGAACCTGAATCACTCTTCTTACTTCTTCGTCACGACCGATTACCGGATCAAGTTTTCCTTTTCTTGCCATTTCAGTTAAATCTGTCGAATATTTTTCAAGAGCTTTGTATTGCTCTTCTGCATTTTTGTTATCCACTTTGTTGTTACCTCTTATTTTTTTCATCGCTTTTAAAATTGTGTCTTTTTGAACTTTGAAACCTGCCAAAAAGTTTTTAATATTTGAATTTTCAAGGTCAGTCATAGCCAAAAGAATGTGTTCTATTGAAATAAAAGAATCTTTTAGCATTTCTGATTCTTCTTTTGCTTTGTCAAACAAAGCATAAGTTAAACCGGAAAGATATAACTGCTGGTTGCCGACGGCATTTTCAACTCTGGGAAATTTTTGTATTTCTCCCAAAAGCCTGTCTTGAAAATTTTTGTTATCAAGTCCTAATTCTTTAAGATAATCTTTTGCAATTCCGTCCTGAGCTTCACTCATTGCCTGCATAATATGTTCAGGTTCCATCTGTGTATTGTGCATTCGAGCCATAACCTGCTGTGATGCAAAAAGAATTGTCTGTGAGTAATCAGTTAATCTGTTAAAATCAATCATAATCAATCCTCTTTATTTAACCTTATACACATAGTTTAAGGGATTTTTTTAAAAAAACCTATTTTTTTAACAATAAATTAATAATTGCAATTTTTTATTATATAATTTTTTTATGAAGAAAATAATCGGTTTTTGGGGCTATTTGCCGCCAAATGTAGTGAAAGAATATAAACAAAAATACCCTGAGTATGAATGGGTTGATTTAGACTTAAATTACAATGCTCCAGCACAAAATATTCTGCCTGATTCTAATTGCAAAATTATGAAAAATATTATTGATAACTCTTTTGCAAATAAAGAAAATTTAGAAGTTATTTTGGCTCCTATCGGTAAAGATAAATGCGATAACGCATATTTTGCATCAAAGATTTTGAAAGAATACGGCTTTAATGTAATTCAATTAAATTTTGAAAATTTAAAGAACAGAAAACCGACCCCGATTTGTTTTTCAAATCTGCCATTGAGGGATAAAATTAACTTAATAACAAGCTCTGTAATTGTACCGGTCGCAGAAAATTTTGAATATTGCGAGCCGAAATTTGCATTTTGGGGAGTTCCGCCGAATGACTTTTCAATTTTGGATTTGTTCCCCAAAGAAACACATGTTTTAGGGTGGACAAGATGCGTTGAAGCCGGCGTTCCCGCTGATTTAGAGCTTGAATGTGAGGTTTATGAAAATGTGCCGACCGTATTTTTTGCACAATCTTTTTGTTCTAAAAATCAGTTGGCAAAATATCTTGCAAATAAGTATAACGGGCTTTATATTGATGTTGATGATATTGCTTCAAACTCCGTTTTTGCAAAAGTTGAAGCATTTTTGAGGTTAAGATAATGAAGATGTATTTAGATGCCGGTACAACTTGGTCAAAAATTATCTCAACAAAAGAAGTTGAGGAATTGAGAGAGTTTTTTGTAAAAGCCCTTAATAATGACGAAAAATATTATTACATACTACCCTCGGCAAAACTCAAAAATTATAATTTTGAATTTGAAAAAACAACAGGACATATGTCCGGTAAAAACGGGAAAAAGCCCGAAAACGAAATAATTTCACTTGTAAAGGGAGTTATGGGTAAAATTGATAAAAACGCACTTGTTTTGGATTTGGGTTCCCGTGATGCAAAATGGATAAAACTAAAAGACGGAAAATTTTTTGACCTTGACTGGAATACCTCTTGTGCCGCTGCAACAGGTGCTACGGTTGAAATGCTTTTAAACTTTTATAATGTAAAAACGGAAGATTTGATATTTAATGAAGAAAAATATCCTATAACTTGCGGTATATTCGGTTTGGAAAAAATTATGGATGATGTTTCAAACGGAGTAGATAAAAAAGATGCGATTTCAAAATTCATTCACGGAATTGCTTTTAACACATGGAAATTTGCCAAAAATCCCGAAAAAATCTATTTATCCGGAGGGTTTTGCCAAAATGAATGTTTTGTAAACTCACTTTCTAAATATTGCGAAGTTAAGCCATTGGGCAGATTTGTTCTTGTTGAAGGGTTAATGGAATAGAGCATTTATTAAAAAAATTAATATTCCTCTTTAAAAATCTCCAAAAGAGTGTTATAATGGAAGTGTAGTACATTGAAAAATACTTAAAAGTCGTCATTCTGAGCCGAAAGGCGAAGAATCTGTAATTGGATTGACACGGCACTTCGTGCCTCTGACAAAAATAGAAGAGTGGATAAAGTAAAATACCAATATCGGATTATTGGCAACTCGTGAGTTAAGCACTCTGTTTCAGATTGCTTTGCAATCTTTCACTTCGGTAACTCACTTCGAACAGACGAGCTCGCTCGCTATCGCTCTTTCCGCTCACAAAAACAATTCACCGGATTGTTTTTGTTCGGCATAGTACTCTATCCAAAATCCTTTGGGGATGTTATGGATTCGACAAGGCGATTGTAAGAGTCAGATTGCGAGTCGGAGCGCTGTTCTTCGTTACCAACGAGCCAGTAAACAGATGCTGAAAATAATGTAATTGACGCAAGAGCTGCTTTCGCAAGAGCTGAAAGAGCTGCTGCTTAATCTTTCGGATTAATGCGGTCGTCCTCTCTATGGGGCCAACTTGCCGCTTTATAGGGACAATTATGCAAGTACAGTGCGTGTAATGAGGGATAAACGCATCAAGATTTTCCTCAAACTTGCGACAGTATAAACGATAAGCGGGGTTTTGGGTTATTGAGTTTTCCTCACCCCGACGAAAATCAAAAACGCATACACTCGTAGATATTTGCCCCTTACCGTTTTGGACGCGGGTTCAACTCCCGCCATCTCCAGATATATAAACAAAAAAGCTTTATAATTTAATTTGTACTGTAAATGAGGGTTCTATATGGATTGATCCCAGAATTACTAAATTCGTTCAAAAAACTTTTTATAAAGCAGAACCAAGAGTAAAGGATGATTTTAATTTAACTCCGAGAGAAAAAGAAGTTTTAGATTTGTTAGTACAGGGTTTTTCAAATACTGAGATTGCTGAAAAACTTATTGTAAGTCCGTGTACGGCAAAGGCACATGTATGCAGTATTTTAGAGAAACTTTCAGTAACGGATAGAGTACAGGCAGCAGTAAAGGCAACAAAATATGATTTATAAAAATTTATTCAGAAATAACAAAAAATATTGATGAGTTTTCAATGGGCATTTCAAATTGCAATAGCAATTTTTATCATTTGGATATATTTTAATCCGCAAACAAAATTACATTCTATTATATTAATAAGTTTAATGTTTTTAGTACTAATTGTGACAGAATGCAAATAAAAAGAGTTATTACAAATATGATGGGGAATGCAATTTCATACGCTTATAATAATACTGAAATTATCGTAAATATAAATCAAGATGAAAACAGTATAAATTTTGATGCTAAAAATGAAAGTGCATACATAAACCCGGAAACCATGGAAAATTTATTTAAAAAATATGTTTCTCATGCTGCGAAATTTAATAAAGTCGGTGTAGGACTTGGATTATATTTATCAAAACAAATAATTGATGCACACAATGGTAATATTTACGCAAAAAGTTTTAAAGATAATCATAATATGTTTGGGTTTGTTTTACCCTTGACAAATATAATAAAAAAGGATTCCACTGTATCACAATAAATAAAAAGTTCCATCTGCCTATATTTACGGCTGTCTTATTTATCCTTTTTTTCGAACAAATATTTTTTTAGACTTTCTTTCAGTTTAGGATTTCTCAACTTCGTTAGCACCTTACATTCTATTTGTCTTATTCTTTCTTTTGAAAGGCATGTTTCTACCGAGATTTCTTTTAATGTTCTTTGTTTTCCGTCTGACAAGCCAAACCTTAAATCAAGAATTTTTATTTCTCTTTTTGAAAAATCTTCGCTTAAAATTTCATTAATATCATTTCTGAAATTTTCATAATCAAAAGAACTTATATCCCAATTTTTTTCGGCAAAAATACAATTTTTTAAAGAATTGTAGGCAAAAGCTATTGATGTTTCTTTTACTATGGCTTCGGATTTTGAAAGAGCTTCTTCTTCAACTGCCTTTATTTGTTTTTTTGAAATTTCAAATAAATGTGCAATTTCTTCAAATGTTCTCGGTCGCCCGTCATCAAGCCCTAATCTTAAACTCATTACATCTTTTTCTTTTGGAGATAATTTTTCCAACTCATCTTTCAATTTTTCTTGTAAATTCATTTATTTCACCTTATTTTTTCTTACTCTTATCAGTTATTTTCAACGCATCAAACTTAGCCTGCATTGTCGGGTTATTTTTTGTCAGCTTTTTAATGCTCAAATCTTCCGCTTTATTATTTGCAAGTCTTAAATTATCCTCTGACGAAATCAAAGCCGCCTTTGTTTTTTGAAGATGGTCAATTGTTTTATCAATTTCTTCAATAGCTTTTTTAAACTTTTCACTTGCAAGTCTGTAATTTCTTGAAAACTTATCCTTAAAGTCATTCATTTCATTTTCAAAATTAGAAATATCAATATTTTGAGCTCTGACGGTTGCCAATTCTCTCATATAGTCAAGTGAATTTATTGCCGCATTTCTTAAAATGGTAATTATCGGAATGAAAAACTGCGGGCGAACTACATACATCTTTGGGTAACGGTGCGATATATCGACAATTCCCTCATTGTAAAATTCGTTTTCAGGTTCAAGCATTGAAACCAAAACTGCATACTCGCAACCTTTTTCTCTTCGGTCTTTATCCAATTCCTTTAAAAAATCCTCGTTCTTCTTTTTGGTTGAGGTTGTATCAGCTTCATTTTTCATCTCAAACATAATTGAAATGTACTCTGTTTTATCATCGGCATAATCACGATATATGTAATCCCCTTTGCTGCCTGTTCTTGCATCGTTGTCTTTTTCAAAATAAGCATTTTTAAATGCGGTTGCACGAAGTTTATTAAACTCTGTTTCACAGTGTTTTTCAAGGGATTCGCCAACCATTTTAGTTGAAAGTTTTAATTTAAAATCTTTAAGTCTTTCATTTTCTTCTTTTTCTGCCTGTAAAAGAATTTCATATTTCGTTTTAAGACTGCTTTCCGCTAAATCTTTTTCGTTTTTCAGCTTTGCAAGTTCAACATCTTTTTTCGCTAATTGTTCTTTTAAATCACTTTTAGCTTCTGCTACCGCAAGTTCTTTTTCTGTTTTTGCTTTATCAAGTTTGCTGTTAAGCTCTGCAATTTCTTTTTCTTTCTTGGCAAGTGCTTCTTGTAAAGCCAATTTACTTTCATTTTGCTCATCTTTAATTTTGGCTTTCAAGTTATTAATCTCAGCCTCTTTTTCATTAAGGACTTTGTCTAACTCTTTTTCAGCCTTGCTTTTGGCAATTTCAACAGCACTATCAACTTTTTCTTCGACTTCTTTTGAAAATTCGTTATCCCTGACTTGTTTCACAATAGCAGCATAACCTGCTTCATCAACCTGAAAAACTTCTCCGCACTTTGGGCATTTAATCTCATTCATAAAAATTCTCCTTTGTATTATATATTTTTTAATTATACACTATTATTACTATATAAAAAGGTCAAATTTGAAATAATTTTAATTTACCTTTTTATTATAAAAGCTTAATGCGTCAAAACAGGTCGCATTCAATTTAATTTGAATAATTTCATTTTTCAGGTAGAATTTTATTAAGGAAGGATTGAATATATGCTTAGAGAAATGCAGGTTATGGGAATAGCAATTGATACAAGAACGGGTTCACCCATTGTTGTTTTGCAGGATAAAGATAACAGGCGTGCATTACCTATATGGATAGGTTCTGCGGAAGCCAGTGCCATAATAAGAGTTATCGAAAATATACAAGTTCAGCGTCCGATGACGCATGATTTGATAATCAATATTATTGAGGACCTTGGATACGAAGTCAACAGAGTTGAAATTACGGATGTTGAAAAAGAAACATTTTTTGCAAGTATAATTTTGCAAAACAAAAAAGGCGAGGAAGTTGTTATTGATTCTCGCCCGTCTGACGCTATTGCAGTTGCAATAAGAGTCGATGCACCTATTTTTGTTTCCCCTTCCGTGCTTGCGGACGGGTCAATATCTTGTAATTCACAAAAAGATGAAATGGAAGCTCAGGAATTCAGAGATTTTATCCAAAATATCAAACCGTCTGATTTTGAAAAACTTATGAAAGATAATACAGATTTTGACCGACCGACGGATTTATAGTTTTGTTGAGATTAAATTTAAACATGGAAGAATAATCACCCATATAGATTTTTGGATTTGAAATGTTGTCATTTTCTTCCTGTTCAAAAGATTTCAGCCCTATTACGTTGTCATCTTTTTTAAAAATGTTAAAGTTGTTAAAGATTTTCATGCAAAAACTCCTGTTTTGTATATAATATATTTAAGGAATTTTTTAAAAAAATCAATTAATCATATAAAAAAGTGAGGTACAAAATGTCAGAAGAGATTACAAAAGAAATGAGCATTATTGAAATTATCCAAAAATGTCCACAAGCAGGCGAAGTATTTGCGAAATACGGATTAGGCTGCATAGGCTGTGCTGCCGCAAGATTTGAGAATCTTGAAGCAGGTGCAAAAGTCCACGGGGTTGACCCTGATGAAATGGTAGCCGAAATTAACGCTCTACTTTAATAGGTAAAGTTGCAAATTTTGTAAAACGATGAATCTCAAACGGAGATTTGTCGTTTTTTAATTCTATATATTCCACTTTATTTTCAGGCTCGTAATCCTTGTATTGGTATAAAATCAAATATCGCATAAATTCCGGACTAAACATTCACACACTCCTATTTTTAACTACATACCTTCACATATATACTAAAACTTTTTATCAACATTTTTTGCGTAAAAATCAAAAATTTTAATAAAATGTAACATTTGCAAATTTGTTTATTTTTTTATTATTAATTGTTATTGTCGTGTTTAACAACACGACCTGCAATCTGTTATTATTTACCAAAAAACATTCTTCCAAAGGGTTTTTATAGTACTCTGTTGAGATGTTGTACTAATTTTAAATGCTGATTTAAAAGTTTCTTTATTAAATGTATAGACTAAATCTTTTGTTCCCCAAGGATTTGTTACATTTACAGTATCGTTATCTTTATTGTATTTAACTTCATATACATGGTTATTCATAATTTCAATAAAATTACCATTTACATCATTTATTTTTAAGTTTCCTTTTGCATCCATAGTACTACCAAAAGTTCTAGAATAATATTCATCGTTTATACTATTATTTGGCAGAAGAGTGCATGTCCTCGCTTCCTCTAATACTCCGTCACCATATTTGCCGGCACTATAACCATAAGCTAATTGACCGTCAAAAATTGCTTTTCCTACAATTGGATCATAACCACGAGTAGTATCATTGCCTATTCTAACATTTGCTATTCTTATTGCTTTAACGGTTAAATCCCCTGTTGAAATATCATATTCTTTCCCATTTATGTTAATTTTATTATTTTTAAGTTCATCTGCTGTTAAATGAACATTTTGCCTTTCTCCTATTTCGAAACCAAAGGCTGCTAACCCATCATTTCTAATTGCAGCATTGCTATCTTGTGTAACCTTATACAATTGAACATCCGCACTGCCATCATCATTCCATTTTATAATGTCCGTACCGGAAAGGTCACCTCTATGTTTTAAATCAGAAAGCAAATAACAATCACCTAATTCACCCTGTTTAAAATTATCAATTTTATAATCTCTCGCTGTTGCGGGGTTATCATAATCAGCTATTTGTTGTTGCAAATCAGCAATTTCAGAATTTAAAGTATTCAATTGATTCTTTAACGCTTCAAGTTCAGCTTCAGCCTGTTTAACGTCATCCAATACAACATCATAGTCACGGGCTTCATGAGTAATATCGCTGAAAGATTCCGCATACGCTATTGCAAGCTCTGCATACAAGTCCGCCAATTTATCTTTTAAATCTTCTATTTCATTGTTAAGTTCTATTCGGTCTAACCGTTTATTCATTTCTTGAATTTCTAATTGTTCTTTTCTTAGAGCAATTTCATCAACTTCTTCTTCATCGTCATCGCCTATAAGGTGTATTGGTTTTAATCCGTTATAGCCGTCACCGGCTTTTATTGAATCCTCAGGATTCCACGAAATTGTTGTAGTTGCGGCAATTTCATCATTTATATTTTCATCTCTGTTTTGTTTTGTTAGTGCAATTCCGTTTTCGGTATAATTTACAATACTCTCATAGGCTTCTAAATTACCGTTATCGTCGTATAACTCCGTTAATTCGGAAATAAGAACAAAATTGTCATCATAAATTTCTTTGTAATAAAGTGTTTTTACAACCTCATTATTTGAATCATAAACAGATGATTTATATTCCGTAACATTGTATTTTACATTATCTATTGTTACAGTTGTATTATTTTCATATAAATCATATTTTACACCGTCTTCAACAAATTCTTCCGCAAGACTGAAATCATCAAAATTGTAGTCAGAAATTTTATTTGTAAAAGCTGTTGCAGTAATTTCCAGAGTTTCTGTTAATTCGGGAAAAGTCTTTGAACTTATCTTTGACAAATATTCTTCCGAGTATTGACGATAAGAAATCTCACTGTCTTTATTGACAATTCCGTTATACATAGAACTGTCATTTTCCAAATTTTTTTCAACGCTCAATGCAATATTATTACTTTTATCATAGTACAAATTTGTCTCAGATATAAAATCGGTTTTGTCTTCATTATACTGTTTTATATTGGTAATTCTGTTATTGGAATCCATTGTAATAACAGTATTATCTGAATTGAAATTTGTATTGAAAAGACTGTTTATTTTTGACAGATTTGGAATAACAGGCTCAGTCGGAACCGTCGGTGTCGTTGGAACCTTTGGCGTTGTCGGAACCGTTGGAGTCGTCGGAACCGTTGGCGTTGTCGGCACGGTCGGTGTTGTCGGGACTGTTGGAGTTGTAGGAACCGTCGGTGTTGTGGGCACTGTTGGTGTCGTAGGTACTGTCGGCGTCGTCGGCACGGTCGGTGTTATCGGGACTGTCGGCGTTGTCGGCACAGTCGGCGTTGTAGGCACGGTCGGCGTCGTTGGGACTGTTGGTGTTGTAGGAACCGTCGGTGTTGTAGGCACTGTCGGTGTTGTCGGGACTGTTGGTGTCGTCGGGAAAGGTTTTGTATTATCCGCTATCTGTTTTTTAACCTTATTTATAAAATCATTTACAACAGTTTTAACATCCTTTGTTAAATTTGTAATTTTTGTATTATATTCATT
>JAFSWA010000099.1 GCA_017444705.1 bacterium | reverse complement strand
TTAATATTGTTTTTTATTCCCTTATTTACAAGGAATCTTACTTATGAAACAGTACCTTTTGTTTTATTATTTATTACCGGTTTTTTGTTTTATTATAATTTGGATTTTTTGATTTTTGTATTGTATATTGCGATATTAATTGTTGCGGATATTTTAATTTTCTTAAATTATAAAACAAAATGCAATAAAAATTTCATGAGTAAAATAAAAGAACAAAATATGTATGATGTAATAAAATTAATAAGCAAAATCAGATGGCTCGGACATGATTATGATAAAGATAAAAGCAGCAGTATTATTCCTGATTCAACCGTCCGTAACAGCGGTTTGTTTTTGACGTACAATATACGCTATATTGACGATGAATTTCAAGGTACATATAAAAACGTCCCTTTTGAAATTTCTGAAACTAAAATGTATAATCACACTAATAGCAGTAAAAGTGAATCAAAAACAAAAATTTTTCAGGGAGTTCTTATTAAATTTAAAATTAATAAGAATGTAAAAGACCGAACAATTGTTTCAACAAAAAGAAATTTTACCAAGCAGAGTGAATATTGGTTTACTTTGTTATTTTTTTCAATGTTGGAAATATTTTTTATATTTGGTTTACCATTTAGTTTGAAGGACCCTACATTTCCTTTAATATGCAAAATTATAATGCCAATATTTATCGTATGTGCTCCGATTATAATGTTTAAAGCATACAAAAAACAGAAAGAAACATTTAAAAAAATAAATCTTGAAGATGCGGATTTTGGAAAAATTTTTGATGTGTATTCAACAGACCAAGTAGAAGCCCGATACCTTTTAACTCCGACCTTTATGGAAAGGTTTAAAAATATTCAGACCTCTTTTGGTGCAAAAATACTTAAATGTTCGTTTTATGACGATAATTTTATGGTTGCAATTACAACAGATAAGAATTTATTTGAAATTGGAAGTTTATTTAAGTCTTTCAATGACTCAAAAATAATAACACAATTTTATTACGAATTAAACTCAATATTACAAATGGTTGAATACTTTAAATTAGACGAAAAAACAGGGTTATAAAAATATTTTTAAAATTATATAATATTAAAAAACACACCAATTCTGCCCTGATTAGCAAAACTCAAAGCATAAATGTCCTAATTATGTGCGGGATAAAAAATTATCATTAAATGTTTTGTTTATAAACTTTAACTCCCGAAATTTCTATATGCGGAGTATCAATTTCGTAAACCTGAATTCTGCTTGGTGCCAAATCTACGGCTAATGCTTCTTTTTGGGCTTCGACTCTGTTTTTCTCCGAATACGACGGTAAAAGTCCTTTAAGTGGTTGATTTTCACTCAATGTAGGGATTGAAATAATACCGGATTGACGTCTGTTAACATTCCTGTTTGCCACAACCAAAAGTGTTTTACCGTTATAATGTCTTGCAAATGCTATAATTTGGTCATTAGGGTTTTTTTGAACTTCAAGAGGTATAAAAGAACCTTTTGTTAATATATCATTATGTTCTTTTCTCATCTTCATTGCAGCTGTCATGAAATTACCTATTTCGGGGTATTTCCCGCCCGGACATCTTGAATTATTGAAAATATCAAGTTTCCCGTGATGAACCTTTAACAATTGCATGTCAGTTGCGGATTCGTTTTTATTTTCAGGTTTTAATATATTATTTTCATAATTATAAAGGTATGTATCTCCTGACTCAAAACCATGAACAAAGTATGGGTTCATCATCGGCAATGTAGCTTCCAATCCTGTTACAAGCCTTTGAAAATCAGCACCCCCGCTGAACATCAGCGACTCATCATCATGTGTGCCAAATGACCCAATTAAAGATTTACCTTTATCCAAACCTTTTGACATTTCAAGATTTTCAATAACATAATTTGTTAAATCTTTTGCTTTTGTCCATTCATGAAAAATATGATATTGACCGTAATAGCTGTCAAAACCGGCTCTCAGAGCATCTATCGGTCTGTCATGCATCATGTTTAGCTGCGGTGAAGCATCTTCATATACATAAGTTTCTGCTAACCAAGCAAATTGCGGGTCTTTTTTCCTTGAATAAGGAATAATTATATCCCAAAATTCAGTTGGTTTTGTTCTTGATACGTCTGCTCTTATTCCGTCAATTCCAAGAGCTTGAAACTTATCAATATATTGTTTATGCATTGTGATTAACTTGTCGTTTAATTCTCTTTTTGTTTCATCTTTCCACGGACCCAACATTCTGATATCACTCCAACCCTGAGGAGTTTTTGATAAGTCGCTTCTTTCCAATGCCATTAATTCTTTATGTTTTTCAAATAAATCCAACGACGCACAACTCGGAAGATCAAGCATTACTTTCATTCCCCTTTTATGTGCCTCATCAATAAAATATTTGAACTGTTCATCAACACTTCTTGGATCCTTTGGATCTTTCAATTCCGGATCAATTTGCAAGAAATCCATAGGTGCATATAAAGAACCTGCCGTCCCGTATGCATGCTTTTTGCCGGGAGGATTTATCGGAAGTACATGTAATGTGTTTATTCCCAAAGCTTTTATTTTATCAAGTTTTTCAACAGAATTAATAAAATTACCCTTAACTTCATTTGATGAAATAAAGTCATCTCCGTTTGTATCTTTTGCTCCCATTAATCTTGGTACTACGCCCATTATAACAGCTTCATTGTTTTGAAACATTTGTCTTAAATTGTTTTTATATGCTGTTCTCTCAAATTTTTTCTCTTCAACCTTCTCAACATTTTTTTTCTCAGGAACAACAATATTCGACTTTTGAGAATTTATATCATAATTTTTTGTAAATTGTGCAATTAGCGTAGGAACATGCTGTGATGTCAACGGCAATACAGACGTTGTCGCAGTTGATAGTTGAGTATTTTGGACTGCTGAGGGCTGCTTTTGCTCTTTAAAACTTATATTTTGTTGTAATGGTTTAATTGAACTTATCATATTCTTCGCCTTTTATACCTTATTGACCTTTTTTGCTGTCCCTCATATACATCTCTTTTTCGGGGATATGACCATAAAATGTAGTCGCAATAATTGTTCCCGCTAATATTACCGCTCCTGCTATACCGAATTTTTTAAGCCATTTCCTTGAACTTACGGTTTCTTTTGCCGCACCTTTTACAATTTCATAAGGTCTTGAACCTATTAATGAAGATTTTAATGACGGCGACATGCTGTCTGCAAGTCCGTCCATTGCTCCTGAAACATTATGTTCGGTTAAATCAAAGCCTCTTACAAAATCACTTTTCGCATTTACAACCTTATCTATAAAGGTTTGAAAATATCTTTTCATATTATCGATAAGATTAACTCTTTTGCTGTCACTCAAACCTAATCGTTTGTTAACAATATCACTTGCATCATTAAGAGCTTCTATTGTATCAGGTGATAAACCGGTTCTCCAACGGGCAAGCATAGATTTATTACAACCTGATTCAGCCGCTGCACGAAAACCGTCTTCAACACTTCTTTCAAAAGCTGCCATTACATAATTTATTTTATCCGGATTATTTTTATATAATGTAGTCTCTAATCTTTCTAAAATATATTCCGGACTAAGAGCTCCATATAACAACCGCATTGTTGCTTTGTAACCGTTTTTGGCTTTGCCGCCTAATTTTCCCGCATGGTCTGCCGCCGTTGATTCCATTATGGCATGTCTTGCCCTTTCTTTAACATCTTTATATATCGGTCGGAAAAACTTACGGTCGGGCATGGGGATAGCTTCAGTAAACTGGGCTTCAAAATCGCATTCCAAAAATCTTCTTTGTAAATCAAGTGCTTGTATAAATCTGTACATTGAGGATTTTTGTGCAAGTACACGTTCATCATATAGGGTATGACGAAGATTTCTTAAAGAACCGTTCATTGCTTCACGATAATTTACCGCTTTTGATGCATCCTGAACAATGTTTCCTGCGGCATCCACTAAATCATAGCCGCCTATATATCTTGCAGTACGAGTAAACCCTAAATTTTCCAAAGAGTCTTTTGCCGCTTTTGACATTTTATCAACATAACTTCTGTACTCACATCTTAGTGATTCATTCATAACAGCATCATATTCGGCAATTGTTTGTGCAATTTTAGAAACTGTTTCCTTGTATCTTTTTGGATCAGCTGCAATCTCAACGATTTTTGCTTCGACCATTTTGGAAACATTTGTTCCTTCGTGAGTCATTAATTCCATTTCTTTTGGAGAAAATTTCAATGCCGATAAAATAGCATCGGAACTTTTCTTCCAACTAAATGCGTTTAATGAATCCGCATTAGGAGTATAATGAGCATTTTCCCATCTTCTCAAAACTGTTTCTTGTCTGAAATATTTACTTAATTCATCAAATACATTTACTAAATGTCCGGCTGTTTTTTTATCAAGAACCTTAATGTCATTTACATTTACTACGGTTGAAATATTTTCCATTGAAAAACCATATTTTACGGATTGAAGAACATCAGGCGGAAGCTTTTTCCCCTCAGCAAGTCTCATTAACAATTCATGAGTAATTTCAGGTAAAGAAACAGCAAATGAATGAGGATTTTTAGCTCTGTATCTTGCAATTAAGTTAGGTACATCACCCATATCTCTACGATTGCCAAATACTTTGTTTTTTTCAAACAAATCAATTACTTCTGCTTTTGTAATACCGGCTGTTTTAAAAGGCTGCTGTAAAAATTTGAATAAATTATCAACGTAACCGTGAGTAACATCGTTTGGCACATTTTCTAATATCTTAGCCAAATCTTTTTTCAATTCGGTATCCATGCACGGAGAAATAACAGGGGACCAATTCATTTTTGAAATTAGTTCATCACTTGCCCTAAGAGGTTTTCCCATATTCTCTGTTAAAAATGAAATAAATGCTTGTCTTTGTTTCTTTGCAGATGGCAGTGCAACTTGACCATCTAAGATTTTTTTAGCTTGTTTTAAGTCATGCTTTTGTTTCATATTATTAATAACAGGTTCAAGCCCTTTACAAATTAAACCGGTCATAATAGGAGTAGCAAAACCTGCTGTTGCAAGCCATAACGTATTGCCTTGAACGGCGAGCTTTCTCGCTTTTTCTTTTATTACTTCATCTCTGTTTGGAACATCGTAAGGAACGCCCATTTTATCGCCCATCTTTTTAATTTGTTCCTTACTGTACAAATCCCATGGTAAATATTGCGTATCTTGGAAGAAATTTTTCTTTCTTCCGTAACTGTCAACATATTTTTGCTGAATATCAACTCCTGTTCTTAATTTCAAAGGAAGAGCAATGGCTAATTTTGGCCACAAAGCCAAAGATGCAAAAAATGAACCTGCACCTATAAATTCCATTAATTTTGGTAATTTTGAAGGTCTTATTGTTGTTAAGTAAGCAGCAATTGCAATTCCGCCAAGTTTCATGCCTATATCATTTTGTTTCCCCAATTCATAATCATTAGCTTTTCCCTGCCAACCTTTTACAATTCCATATGTATCTTTCGCCAAATCCTGTGCATAAACATAGGGGGCTTTATATATAGGAGTATCAACAAGATGCCCTTTTGGTTTATCGGGTTTTACATTCCTTGTTGTATCAAGGTATGGAGATGTAAATTGATCTTTTAATACCATATCAACTAATGTCGGCATAATTTTAATCCTCTGTTACCCTTTGATTATCTTTAAATACGGTTGAGTTATCCATAGCTTTTGTATTTTTTATGTACGGATTTCTCATTGCATTAATTGCACCTGCAACTGTTGTAATTAATGCAAGACCCAATATTGTTCGACCTACAATTTTGGCATGCGGATTTATTGCACCTTCTCTTCCGCCGTTAAAGAATTCTTTGCATGATTTTACTGTTGAGTTATATAAAGTTCTGCATGTAGTTTTAAGAAAACCTTTAAACGTTTTACCGGGATAAACTCTTCTTAATTCCAATAATTCTGCCCAAGGTTCCTGAACTCCAATTCCCACACCTGTTGCAGCCCAAAGGTATTGAGAAAGATTTTGTGCTGTCCTTGCTTTTCTTACTACGCCCTTTATAAAAGGTTTTACCTCTTGGTCAGAATCATTCAAATTCGTACCAAAGCCATTTTTTTCCGCAATTTTGTCATAATATTCATTACGTTTTTTATCTTTATCTTTTTCATACAGTAGGTCGAATCGAGGATAATCGACGCTTTCATAAACTTTATGATATTCAAAACTCTTTTTGTCAGGAATTCCCGCTTCTTTCAAAGCACTTAATCTTTCTTCCTCAGCTTTATATTCTTCGGGTGTACTTGTTATCATGCTCACAACATTTCTGCATGGTAAATCAAGATCAACACCCGTTTTCATTTTTACGGGAACTGAAACAAATTTTTTCGATATTGCTTTTGCCGCCGCATAAAATACAACACCAAGAGCCATGCCCAATCCGTATTTTTTCGCCGCCTCGGCACTTTTTAAGCTCAAATGTTTTGAAATTCCGTTAAATAACGCGATAAAAGTTAAACCTCCCGTAATGTACGGAAACATGCCCATAGTTAAGTATTCATAAAAATTTGCGTTTTTATCACCTTTAAAGCCTTTCACCGGATAAACAGTCAGTGTGTTTGCAACTTTTCTCGCAGTTATTTTAGTATTTGTACATATATCGTTGGTTAATAACTCACTCTCTTTTAGCCCCTCTTTTTTTGCTTTATCCTCATCATAATAATATGGAGAAGATGTAATAGCCGGCTTTTGATGCCAAGCAAACGAACTAAATGAACCATTGTTAAAACTTATTGCAGAAATTTTACTCATTGTACACCTGTTTCTCGTATTATATCACAGACAATTCCCGTAAAGCATTTTTTTTGCTATAATAACTATATCTTGTTACAAAAATTTACAATGAAATATTCGCAATATATTTTTTTTTAATATTAAATATTATAATTGTTAATTTTTGTAACAAAAATGGTAAAAGCCGAAATATGAAGAATTAACAGTTTTTATTATATATGTATTTATTAGGGTTGGTATGGAAATGAGTTTCAGTAATTTTAACGTTGAAAATTTTAAGGTTAATCAAAATTACAATAAAAACGGGGTGAAAAAGCATAATTGTCTTTCTCCGCTTCGTTGTGATACGGTTTCTTTCGGTGCGTTAAAGAAAACTCAATTTCAGGGCATAGATTTACTTGTAGTTAATAAATTCAAAGCCCCGATTGAAAAATTCAATACAAATGAGGACTTACAAAATTGGTGCAAGAAAAAGGTTGATAATATTGTAAATAAAGATTATAAAGGCAGGCAGCAAGAAACCGTTACTCAAAGAAAAACCATGCTCAAAGAGTGGTTTGACTATGTCCAAAAAGAAAATGATGCCTATACAGGAGCGATTTCACTTTTGATTTTGGACGGCATTACAAAGGATTTAAAACCAAATGAGGATTCACTGCCTCCTGTTTTGAATAAAGAAATTTTGGCTGATACAATATCTCAAATTCAAGAAAAAGCGAAAGATAATCCAAAATTTGATGCTAATTTTTCAAAAATATATCAGATGAATCTTCAAAAGGGCATACTAAAAAAAGACGGAGAAGAAAATTATGAAAATAAAACGGGATGGGTAGTTATTTCAAACAATATTTTAGATTTTGAACATAATTTAGAAAAGATGAAACTTCTTTCTCACAATAATTGGTGTACAAAATCTTGGTTTGCCGAACATTGTTTGCGTGGAGGAGATTTTCATATATATCTTGAAAATGGTAAGCCAAAATTAGCTGTTCGTTTTTTTGAAAATGTAATTTTGGAAGTACAGGGCGAAAAAAATAATTATAAAATTCCGTTCAGATATTTTGATATTCTTATGGAACACATAGATGAAAATGTAAAGAAAAACAGATTATCTGAAAAAGCAAAAGAAGAGATAGGCGAGGCACGGAAAATAAAAGAGCAATTTGACAATATTAAAGATATGGTAAAAAATGCTTCATCAGAAGAAATATATAAAATTTTTGGAATTGATGTAAAAAAAGATAAAGACGGATTATTAATACTTTCAGAATATAGTCAACCAAAATTAGAGATTAATAATAATAAATTTACTTATAATGATTTTGACATTGATGAAAATAAATTACTTAAAAATGTAAAAACAATTGAAGGTCATGCTGATTTTAGTAATTCTAAAATAACAAATTTAGTAAATTTGCAAACAATAGGTGGTGTTGCGGATTTTAGAAATTCTCAAATAATAAATTTGGGAAATTTACAAACAATCGGCGGGGAGGCTTATTTTAGCAATTCTAAAATAACAAATTTGGGGAATTTACAAACAATTGGAGG
>JAFSWA010000098.1 GCA_017444705.1 bacterium | reverse complement strand
ACCCATATATTTTGCCGTTATAAACAAGAAAAGATAAATCATAATGGGATGTAAATCAAGAAATTTGCCGAAAACATACGGTCTTACAAAATTGTTTTCTACAAGCTGAGCAACCGCAAAGACTCCGAGTACTGCTATTATTGCAGCAGTTCCTGATTCAACTGTTGCAATAAGACAAATAACAAGAGCTATCGCAGGTCCGACAATAGGGATTATATCTAAAATTGCTGTTATCAAACCGAGAATTACAGCATACTCAACCTTGAATACAGAAAGACCCAAAACCATTACAAGAGCTACACTTGAAACTGTAACTATCAGTGCAAATATATATCCTCCGATTTTTTTCGAAATAATATCCGAAATATTGTCGGCTTTTGCTCTCAAATTTTTGGGAAATAATCTAAGATATGTGTTTTTAATAAGTTCTTTATCTGCCATAAAATAGTATATTATAATTACCGAAACAATAAGATAAATCAACGCTGAGCTTATATTCAGACCTATATTTACTATCTCGTTGAAAATATCAGTTGTATAACTTGAAGCAGAAGATATAATTCCCTGCCAATCAAGTTCCAATGCTCCAAATTTTCCTATAAACGGCAATCCGACAATTGATTTATATACTTCATTAAAATAATTTGGTAAAGAAGATGAAAAGTTTTTCAATTCACTCCCGACAAGAATAATTATAGGAGTAATAAGAGCTATTAAGATAGCTATTGAGCCAAAAAGAACTATTGAAGCGGCAATATTCCTTTTCTTTACCTTTTGTTGAACTTTATCAACCAAAGGATTCAACGAACAAGCTATAACATAAGAGGCAAAAAACATTATCGCCACCTCTTTTATTTTTGACACAAAAATTATAAACAGTATGAGTGTTACAAAAAATATAACATTTTTTACCGTTATATATTTTTTAAAAATTCCCTCAAACATAATAACCTCTCTTTTATTACTTAATTGTACCATTATAAAACCTTAAAGCAAATAGTATATCTTATTAGATAAATTAAATATGAAGAAATATTAAGATAAATTTAAAAAATTTTTATGGGTCTAAAACTCAATGATAATACCTTTTAGGATAGTATATGGCAGGAGTAGAGTTATAATTCCCAACGCAATTTTTTTTGATGAAAAGATTTTATATAAACGTAGGTGTAAAAACGGAAAAAGAAAGGTAGGTATTTATGACAGATTATTCAGTACAATCTATGGCAGGAACAGGAATTACTCCTCTATTTTCAAGTGAAAAGGGCGATATGTCCAACAGATTAAATTGTGCCGGGGCACAAATTAAAAACAATATAAAAGCATTAGCGGAAGATACTGTTGTAATTGGCGGTACGGTAGCAGCAGGCTATGCGGCAAAAAAGATACCCGGTTTGGCAAAAGTTTTGGCAGCACCGGTTCAATGGTTTGCTGACGGAGTAAAAGCTATTTGCAGTAAACCTTTCTTCCAAAAAGTAGGAAACTTTATAAGCGGTATGTCAAAAACAAATAAAGCGATAGCTCTTATTTCACTTATAGGTTTATCAACTTTGGCTTATGTAGGTCGTAAACACGCATATAAGGCAGGTCAAATCGATCAGCTTTATACCGACAGAGCAAAGCTCAGAGAAAAAGCAAATATTAATACTTTATAAAATAAAGGGGCTGTAAAAAGCCCCTTTTTAAATGTTTATATTTTCATAGCTTTTAAAATATCATCTAATTCGGATGATGTTTTTATTATGTCCGACGCAGCAAATTTCATTGCGGAGTCAGGGTCTTTAAGTCCGTTACCCGTTAAAATGCAAACAACCTTTTTCCCTTTTTCAATTTGCCCTAATCTCAAAGCCTTTATAACACCGGCGACAGAAGCACTTGATGCGGGTTCACATAAAATACCCTCATATTTTGCTATCATTTGATATGCCTGAGCAATTTCTTCTTCCGTCACAAAATCTATTGTTCCGCCGGATTTATCACGGGCATTTTCCGCCTTTTTCCAGCTTGCGGGGTTACCTATTCTGATTGCGGTAGCAAATGTTTCAGGGTGCATAATTCTTTCCCCTTTTACAATAGCTGCGGCACCTTCCGCTTCATAACCCATCATTTTCGGCAATTTCGATATTTTATTAAGTGCCAAAAATTCCTCATAGCCTTTAAAATAAGCGGTTATATTCCCTGCATTACCTACGGGAATAAAGTGATAATCAGGAGCATCACCAAGTGCCTCAATAATTTCGAATGCACCTGTTTTTTGTCCTTCAATTCTGTACGGGTTAACAGAATTTACAAGTGTTACCGGATATTTTTCGGAAATTTCTATTACTCTTTCAAGAGCTTCATCAAAATTTCCTGCAATAGCAATAATCGTAGCACCATACATCATTGCCTGAGAAAGTTTTCCTAAGGCTATATATCCGTCAGGAATCAGTACAAATGCTTTCATTCCGGCTTTTGCCGCATAAGCAGCAGCCGCAGCCGAAGTATTCCCTGTTGAAGCACATATAACTGACTCGGCACCATTTTCTTTTGCTTTTGAAACAGCCATTGTCATTCCTCTGTCTTTAAAGCTTCCTGTCGGATTTGAACCCTCAAATTTCAAATATAATTCGCATTCAAGCCCGATTTTTTTCGCCAAATTATCAGCTTTAATTAAAGGGGTATTACCTTCATTGAGTGTAACAATCGGTGTTTTATCAGAAACAGGCAGATATTGTATGTATTTGTTTATTAATCCTTTATAGTACATAAATCTTCCTCTATTACTTCATTTAAATTTTTTATTAATTTTTCGTGTTTTTTTGCAAAGTCGTTTCCTCTTGCCTCAATAGCTAATTTCAACAACAACGGTAAATTCATACCTTTGTTATTTCTCAACTGTTGGGTATAAAATTCTTCAAAATTATTAGGTATTCTTAACGACCAATTTTGACTGCCTGATGTTCCAGGTCTGTTATAAACTTCATAAATTCCGAATAAATCTGTGAAAAATATCTGAATATTTTCCGCTTTTGACGCAAATAACTCAACCAATTTTGTTTGAGTTAAGAATTGAGAATTTTTGCTTAATTCGACTGCAATCATTTCAATTTCTCTGTCATTTTTATCAGGATTCAAATCCTGTGCAAGATTTTTTGCGTGCAGCCAACCCTCGTGAGTATTAACCGACTTATCCGCCCACATTGCGATAGGTTCGTTATCATGAGTTCCGACCATTGCCCAAACTTTTTCATCTATATTGCACATTCTGTATGGGTGATCGGGTTTATCAGGAACAACAAATTGAGTTAATCTCATTCCTTGCAAACCCAAATATTTGATAACTCTTTCTACGGGATATGTCAGCGTTCCAAGGTCCTCGCAAACAATAGCATCTTTATTCAGTCCGACCTCTTTTGCTGCTGCAATTACAATTTTTTCCAGTAACATAGCGTATTTTTTAACTTGCTCATCATTTAATGATTTTATCCATTTTTCTTTATCCGGTTCAACTTCCCAATTCAAATCTTCGTTCGTGGCAATAGCATATTTTTTCAACTCGTCATGATGAGGAGAAGAATATAATCTGCCCGCACCCTCTTCAACTTTTGGCTTACAACCTTTTTTATATACCCATGGGTCAATTAAACCGACAAGGTGGTCAATTCTGACTCCGCCCGGATTTTCTTTGAACATTTTTAAGTATAGTGCTTTCATTAATTTTCCGGCTTCACCAAGTGTCCCATCGTCGTTATACATCATATCGGGATTTATAACGGGGAAACCCCATGCCTGTCCGTCTTTTGAAAAATAATCGGGTGGACAACCCAAATACCAACCGTCCAAAAATAAATTTTGGTAAGCCCAAATATCTCTGTCGGAAAATGCTACCTGTCTGTCCGCTATCATTTTAATATCGTGTTTAAGTGCATATTTTTTTGTTTCTTCATTTTGTACCGAAATCACATACTGACAAAACGCATAAAATTCAATTTCATTTTTATATTTTGTTTTCAATTCTTTAATTCTTGATTCTGTCTGAGATTTTTGAGTTTCATCTTTTGGATTAAATAAATTTTTATCCGAATCAGATTGCCATAAAGGCCAGTAATCGTTATTATACTCAATACTCAATGCTTCATATAAAGAATCTTTTTCAAGCCAAAAAGCATTTTCTTTTTTAAATTTTTCAAAATCCTTATCGGGTTTGTAATTCGAAAAAGCTTCTTTTAAAGCTCTGTTTTGAGCATCAAAAATATATTCATAAGCAGTTCTGTTTGTATTCTTGTTAGGGTTATTTGCTACAATTTCATTATAAGCTTTTTCGGATAATATTTTATGCCATTTTTTTGTGGTCAATTCTTCTAAATCAATAAATAAAGGATTGTTAGAAAAAATTGTACCGGTATATGGGGAAGCATCAACCGATTTTGTCTTACCGGCAGGTCCTAATTGAATACAATTAAACATTCCGGATGCAAAATCTATCACATCCTTTGCCCGTCTTGAATTAGAACTTCCAAAACCCGTATCCGTTTCCGAGTATGAAGGAAAACTGTTTGAATGTACAATAAGTGCAAAATGCTTTTTCCCTAATACTTCCAGTGCTTCTTTAATAACCTTTTTACCTGACTTTGAAATAACCATAAACTCTCCTTTTGTTTTCGAAAATTATAGCATGAAATAAGGATTTTTTGACATAATCATCAAAAAATATTACATAAGTTTTACAAAATCAATATAAATACAGCAGAATATTATTATATAAAATGAGGGTGCGAAAAATCACACCCTCTTATCACAAGTTTAGCAGTTATTTGCTGTATTTATTGTTTTTCTTTTTCTTCTTGTTCTTTTTTCTTTTGCTTTTCTTCAGCTTCTTTTGCTTCTTCTTTTTTCTTTAATTCAGCCTTTTCTTTTTCTTCAAACTCAACTTTTTCTTGTTTTTCTTTTTCTTCTTGTTCTTTTTCTTCCTGTTGAGCTTTCTCAGCTTTTTCTTCTTCTGTTTTCGGACGTTCACCGGCGGTTAAATTTGTACTTGCAAGGCTGTTATTACTTGTCATTTCGTTAGATATTTTTTTAATGTCAATCTGAGCCGATTTTACTGATGAAACCGCATTTACGATATTTTCTTCAAGCCCGTTTGTCGATAGTGAAACTGATTTCGCAAAAATGTTTTCGCTGTTTTTTATGGCATCTTCATCAACCGATATCAGCATTTGAGTATTATCAAAACCGTTAATTTCATATTCATCATAACCTTGAATTGCACCACATACGGTATTTACCGTAAATATATTCTTTGTCTGAGCGGTTTCTATTTCACTAAAATCTTCACTTGTTATTGTACTTAAATCAATTGAAGATATACCGCTTTCAAATATTGACATGAAATTTTTTGAACCTGTTTGGTTATCAGTCATTAAAACAAACATATTGCTTGTACCAATTTCATTTGCACTTATGACATTATCATTATTGGTATCAAACTCTTTAAGCTCGTCAAATCCGTTTTGTGAACCTAAAAATTCTGATTTTCCGTTTAATTTGTTATCGAAATTTTTATCAATTACAAAATTGAAAGTTTTTCCGTTTGCACTGAATCCCAAAGCGGAAGTTTTGTCTGAGGAATCTTCTGATGTAGAGTTAACAGTTCCGCTTATTCCCATCTTGCTTTGTAAATTCTCCATAAGTGAGAGTGTTCCGTTAGCAAGGTTTAATTCTGTTTCAAGGCTGTTTGCCGCATCAATTAATGATGCAATTTTATTTGTTATCGATGTAATTTTTAATTTTATATTATTTAATTTTGAAGATTTTGTTAATACTCCCAAACTTAATGAAGAGTATTTTGAAATTTTCTTTGATAATTCGGAGGGCATTTCTTCTTTTTCAATTTCACCGTTCATATACATTTGGTTTACTTCTTTTATTGCCTTTTGAATTTGTTCTTTTTGTTCATTTTCTTCTTTTACTGCAAGTTGAGTTACTTCCGTAATCTCATTTTCTAACTTTTTATTTAAACTTTCCAATTCTTTATTAGCAAGATTAATTGAATTGGTTTTTTCTTCATAATCATTGTTCTTTTGCGAAATATAACTCTGTAAAGTATTTATTTCTTTTTGTATTGAATCGGCAGATGCAGTATCATTATAAAATTGTTTAGTTGAAAATAAATTTACAATTTCTTCTTTTGCGGATTTATCAGTTTTGTATTCGACTGCGTAATTTGTAGCTTGTCTGATTTCATTAATTTCCGAAATACTCATTTTCGCTCCGTATAAATTTCGTACACATATTAATAAAAAATAAATAATATATACAATTTCAATATTTTATATATTTGTTACAAAACTTAACTTTTATTCGTTTGAAAATATTTATTTTTTAATCTTTACAAAAAGAAAGTAATCTGCATTCTTTGTTAAATTCCATTGTAGCTTTATTTGCCAAATCAGATTTCAATAAATTTTTCAATAAAAAACCTGCAATATCAGAGCAATTATCGGGAATAACGTGCGGAAACATAATAGCACTCATTATTTCTTCATATCCGCATTTATTAGCGTACTCAACTGCTTTTCTTTGTTTTGGATGTAAAAGTTTCAGATAAGAAAGCATGTCTTCAACTCTATGTACACCGATAAAACTGTCGTGAGGATTTCTTTTTGTTAATGTGTTCATTTGTGAAATTTCTTTTTCTACTCTTATCTTTGCCTTATCCGTATGGGTAACGGCGGCAAAAATAACAGGAACCTCAAAATTCCCTTTTTTAAATTTTTCATAAGGCAAATCTTTATGCATAAAACTCTGACCGCTTCCGGAATAATCATCTAAAAAGACAAAGACTTTGTCTTTTGTTAAAGATTTTGGAAGTTCAGGATTTATAAAATTCGGGTATTTTATGGTCGGATTTTTTATATTATTTGTTTTTATGTATTGATAAGTAACAAGTCCGTAACTTTTTTGTGTATTTGGAACAACAAAAATCACATCTTTTATATCTTTCTTCATTTCAGCTAATTTTTGAGATATTTTTTTGTGCAGTCTTTTCATATCCTGTGCAAGTCTTCTTGGCGAATATACATCAATTACCGGATATAGTACTTTTGTAAATGCCGATTGAATCTCGGATAAGTCATTCTCATTTTCTTCACCGTTTGGCTTCTCCATTGAATTAATAACCTTTTGCTTTACAATATTTCGTATTTCATTTTCTGTTTTTTCTTTATTTACATTAAGAGCATTTTGCAACAACATTCTTGTAACAGCTCTTTCTTTTTCTTGTCTTTTTTGGTTACTTATTTTATTTTTTAAAATTTCATAAGAATATTTTGAAACAGCAGTGAGAAATTTTTTTATTTCTTTTTCGGAAATTGTCTTTGGATTAAGTCGTTCGGCAATATTTTTTTCATTCGGGTTTTCACATTCATTTTTTATAACATTTATTTTTATATTTTTCCCAAAAATTGATTTCAAATCTTTTACAATATCATCAACAAACGGATTTTTCCCTGATTTTTGTGCCTTTGCTACAGATGCTGCCGTTGAAGCTAAATCATCCCATGCTCCGGCAAAATTAAATGATTTCATTCCGTCAGGAGTCTTTGCCTCCCAACCGTCGAGAACAATAAGTTTTATATTCTCCTTTTTTATGTTTTCTTTCAAATTAGCCATTAAAATTGTGTCAGCAGTTTTATTTTCTTTCAAAAAATTTACCATTTCTCTGTCAACAAAAACAGCACTTTTTCTGTCATTAGGCTCTCCTTTATAATAAAGGCTTAATAAACCTTTTGAATTATTTGAAAAATAGGAAAACAAACTGTTTGCCGACAAACTGCCGTTCATACGATATACATAACCGATTTTATTTTTTTTACAAAAATCTTCTATTTTTGAAATACTTTCAATATTTGAAAAACCGCTTAATGAATTAAGAGCATTAAGAGCTTCCTCTTTTGTAATCTTCGGGTTTTTAGTTGTTATATCGACTATTACATTCTCAATATCTTTTTCGCTATATAACATCTGTTGGGTTTCAATTTCATTTTTTATTAATTCCGCAGCCTTATCAAGAGAAAATTTTCCGTTTACTTTTATTAATTTATCAATTTCTTTTAATTCGTCCAAACGGTCAAAATCACCATTTAAAAGGGGTTTTAAATATGAAAAACTCGGGGACTTTACGACATTACCAAAAGAAACAGTTGTACTTCGCTGTTTTGCTTTGGTATAATTATTATACGTATTGTTTATTTTATAAAAATCGGTTAGTGCTGTTATCATATTTTTTATAAAAATAAACAGATATAAAATTGCCTAAAAAATTTTTTTTATTAAGATATTTTAACCCAATGCCGCAATCTGAGCTTGAATACTTTGCGTCAAATTGTAATTATCAGCTTTAACACTCGCTTTAAATGCTTTGTTCAACAGCGTACGAGCTTTTGCAGGATTACCGAGTTCATACATTAATTTTGCGGCAGCCTGATAATCTTTTGCCAATTCCTGATTATTTTGAATTTCATCATAAGAAGCCGCAGAATCTCTGTAATAACCGAGAGCCTTTTGCGGTTCGTTCAGGTAAGAAAAAGTTTCGCCTGCTTTTTGATTTATTTTCCCTTTCAAACTGCTGTCATCAAGGTCCTGTGCGAGAGAATTTGCGACATAAAAAAAGTCTGCCGCATTTTTGGAGTCAAACTCTTCTCCTGCAAGTTTTCCTGTTTGGGAAAGCAAAACCGCTTGTGCTTTCGGATTTTCTACCTGTCCGAAATATGCTATTGATGAAAAATAATTTTCACCTGCATCTTTTAACTTTGAAGTATCATGTTGTATAAGTGCCATCTTCATGTATGCCTGAGCTTTCAAACCGTCATTATCGCTGATAGCGATTGCATTTTGATAATTTTCCAACGCTTTGTCAAATGAATTAAAGTTGTCATACAGTTTTCCGCTTTCAAAATATGCCACAGATGCCGCCAATGTATCGTTCTGAGCTGTTGCGTCCTCAATTACCGATGAATATATATTCAAAGCTTCTGCGGGATTTTTTTCTTTTTTTGCAGATATTAAAGTGTCAAAAAAAGGATTATCCGACTTCTTTTGAACTTCTGTTTGTTGAGATAATTGTTGTTTAGTAGTTTGAGTTTTCTCCTGTGTATCAACTTTTGCTCTGTTTTTTTGAGGAAGATTAACAAGGTAATCAGGATTTATAACACTTTCGTCGTACTTGTAATCAACATTTTGCAAAAACAGAGAATCTATCCATCCTTCTACAACTTTTGACGGTTTTTTGAGGGTATCAGTAATATATTCGTCGAGAACCTGTGACGCATTTTTTAAGTTTGATTGAATTATCTTTTTATTTGGATTTTCTTTTTCTGCCTCTTTTTGAACAAGTGAAACATAAGTATAAACCGTTTCTTTGACATCATCAGGGGAGCCGATGGCTTCCGTTGTATTTTTAAAATCTTTAATTACCTGCGAAATATTTATTTTCGACTGGGTATAATCAATCGCTGTCTTTTCTCCGTTCGGGAAAGCTTGGCGAGTCATAGAAGTTGTATTTTCTGAGGTTTGAGGGTAATTATTTTGCGGATGTTGTTGGATCTGCTGCTGTGATTGCGGTTTAGGCTGAACGGAATACTGACTGAAACTCTTTCCGTAATATCCGGGAGTAGGTTTGTAAATCGTATTATAATTAGGTTCCTTTTGCTCTTGTTTTTCGGACGAATTAGACCCGTTCCGTTCATCACTTTGAACAGGCTTCTGTTTTGGAGTATATTGATTTATTTTTATAGGATAAATCGATGAATTATACAACTTACAACCTCTATATCTTCCCAATATTATTTTCTTAATATTCGGGGAAAAAATCAAATATTTTGGTTCAAAATCGACCTTTTGTATGACTTTTTATATTTAATGATTTGTTTTTAAAAGTAAATAAAAATTTTGAGAATTATTATATCTAAATAAAAAACTAAATTTTATGTAAGTAATGACATGAAAATAAACCACGTCATTCTGAAACATAAAACGTGGAAACTGTACTTGATTTAACTATTTTCAGAATCTATTTTAAATTAACCAAAAATTATTTTGTCCTGCTCGGACGGAGGAAACTTTTTGAAAAAGTT
>JAFSWA010000007.1 GCA_017444705.1 bacterium | reverse complement strand
TTCTCTTTTTATATATGTAAGAGGACAAACGACAGGCTTTGCCTTCGCTTGGGGAAGGACTCCGTTAAAAAGTTTCCGGTGGAAAGTTTTTAATGGAGGCAGTTGAGTTTTCGTCAGCAACGAAACGTATAAATAAAATCCGTTTAACTTTTTAAGAACGACCAACTTTAAGGTCGTTTTTTTTAATTCCAAATTTACCCCCTGCTCTTCGAATCAACAAATTTTGTCTGTCGAACAAAATTTGTGCGATTAGCTCTGCATTTTCTTACCAATGAGTATGTCTTCCAATTCTGTGTGTAGCAGCCCAAACCATTGTTCCTACCCAGCCTATTACAGTTTCTCCAAAAAACAAATTAATCAAAAGTATCGGCACAAACTGCGGATGTCTTTTTGAGCTTGCAATAATTGAAGGCAAAAAGTAAATATAACCGCTTATGAAAAATAAAATGGCACCTATTATTAATATAATTAAGAAAATTATATATCCGCCGATTACCGCAGCCGGATCTTCCTCAAACAAAGCGATAAATGCAAATATTGTACCTAATACAAAAATAAAAGTCGCTATTAAAAAATTAAACCACAATAAAAATTTTACTACCGGATTATCTGTCCAATATCCGTAGGAGAGTTCATATCTTTCATCAACAAGCCATTCTCCGCATTTTGGACACCTTTCAGCTCTTATAGGGATAATACTGCTGCAAAATTCGCACCTTTTTGAATCTTGTATTTCCGAATGATTTTTAACTTCACTTTTTATAAGCCACTCACCGCAATGTTTACACTTTTTCGCATTATCATTAATTTCTTCTCCGCAGTACGGGCATCTTCGCCCTTGTTCAACCTTTTTGGGAGTTTGCTTATTTAACCATTCACCGCAATATCTGCATTTCTTTGCAGTTTCTTTAATCTCTTCCCCGCAAAAGGGACATTTTTTTCATTTCTTCCGACATTCACTATCCTTTTTCTTTCAATATTATTATAAAAGGCTGCAAAGTATAATACACGGCAGCCTTTTTTTCAACTAATAATTATCTTATTAATAACTTGCAGTCGAAGCAGCAGCTGCCGCAAGTACAATAATAAGAACTACACCTACAACTATAATAGCGATTAATATGCAAGTTATTATTGCACCCCACATTGCCCATTTTCTCTGTACTTCGTTAAAATGTTCAAGACTGTTCCAAGATTTGTTTTTCCAAGCCAATTCATTACCTTTAATACCAAGCCAAATGCAAAAAGCTAAACTTGCAAGACCCGAGAATAAGTTAACAATAGGAATAAAACCTAATACAAAGAATAAAAATACAAGCAGTGCAATATAAACATTGTTGCCGAGACCCCAAATCCAAGTCAGCAAAAATGCACCCCAGTTGAATTTTTGATACTCTGCCGGAAGTGTTTTTTCCGCTGCTGCATTTGCGGGTGCCATATCCTTATTAAACCACTCTCCGCAATGTATGCACTTTACCGCGTCATCGTTTACTTCTTCTCCGCAAAAAGGACATTTTTTCATAATAAACCTCTCTTTCTTTTTAATACTTACTATTTATCCTCTCTTTAAATGAATTTATTGCAAAATTTAAGTAATATATGTTAAAAAACCACCAACAAAAACCGTTGTGTTTTATGGTTTCATTTTTAGTTTCATAAGCGTAATTTTCAATTATTACTAATGATTTATATATATATAATAACATTAGTACATATATTACTGATGATATTATAAGTAGCAGTATTAAAACAATTACAAAAACCAAAAACAAGCCTACTAAAACTCCTTCATCTTTGGTATCCTTTAACAAAGATGCAAAAATATAAAAAGGTAAATAAATTAAAATTGAAAACAAAACCAAACAACACTGTGCCACCGGCAGACCCAACGGTATTTTATCACAATCTTCTTTTACAAGTTTATTTAAGCTGTTTCTGATTGCAAATATCCAGTACAAACTATAAAATCCGCTTGTCAACATATTTAACAGCAAAGACATCGGAGTCGGCATTTTTGGTTCAACAGGAAGTTCATCTGAATCTTCGTATTTTTTTTGATCTAACCATCCGCCGCAATATTTACATTTTTCTGCTTTTTCCGGAATCTCTTTTAAACAATACGGACATCTTTTTGTATTCTGTATCGAATATTCTTCTGTTTCAGAAGTTTCACTATATATTTTCTCATCGGTTTCCTGAACATCTTGAAAATCCTGAGTTTCTGATTCATATTCTTCTATCCACTCACCGCAAAAACGGCATTTCTTTGCCTTAGCATTTATTTCTTCACCACATATAGGGCAGATTTTAGTATCTTGTTGAGTCATATAACTCCGTTTTTCAATTACTCAAATTCGACATTTTTATTATATCGTTTTTTTCGTAAAAGTCAAACAATATCAAATAATATCATATAATTATTAGATATTTTACTATATTATGAATATTTCATTACCCAAGCATGTGTTCATCACTTATCAAATTAAATATAACTTCGGGTTTGAGTGCATCCATACAAGGATTATACTGTGCATTTTTGAGTTTGCATATTCTTCTGTTACAAGGAACACAATTCATTTTATCAGAAGCGGAAATCGAATAATGGTTATTTCCCCAAACTCCCGTTCTTGAAATCGGCATAGAACCGTACATACCTATACATATAGGGTTTTTGCAAGCTGAAGCAATATGTAATGGTCCCGTATCGCCCGAAATAAACAAATCACACATAGAATAAATCGCTGCATTTTCGCTCAATGTATATTTTCCGGCGTAATCATAAATATTATCATGCAAATTTACCAATTGAGAAGTCAACTCTTTATCTTCAACTGAACCTGTCAATATAATATTACAGTCATATTCGTTAATTAATCTCAATGCAAGCTCTTTAAAATAATCAACTTTCCACTTTCTTCCCTGCCTTTGCGGAGTCGCAGACATATTAAACACAACATTTTTTCTTAATGCCAATTCTTTACATTTTTGCATAAGAAAAAGCTTATGATTTTCATAATTAGTAAGTTCTAATTCATCCGATAATTGCATTTCCGGGAAAATTTTCTTTGCTGTATCAAAGAAATTTTCAACCGCATGTTTTGTAAAATCTTTTTTGTATTTTACAGTTTTTACTCCTGTCATCGAACAAAGCAGATTAAACTTCAATTGAGGCTGCAAATTTATAATCAAATCGTAATTTTTGCTTTTAATTATCGGCACAAGCGACCAAAAATATTTATAAGTGTAATCTTCGAAAACAAAAACTTCATTCAAATCTCTGTCATCTTTAAGAAGTTGAGCGGTAACATAAGAAGTTGCATAATCAATATCTATCTGCGGATAAGCTTTTTTTATTGCTCTAAACAAACCTGATGTATGTACAACATCTCCAATTGCACCGTTTCTTATTATCAAAATTTTTTTTATTTCCATATAAAATCCTTTATTGATTAGCCAAAATATGAATATGTAAATGGAAAACCTCTTGCCCTGCTGATTTTCCGTTATTAATCATTACTCTGTACTCTTTGAGTCCTATTTTTTTTGTAACTTCTTTCACTACACTCATCAGCTCCGCCAAAAGTGCCACATTATCAACTTCCGTTAAGTCTTTGTAATGCTTTTTGGGAATAACGAGCATGTGATGTTTTGCTTTTGGAGCAATATCATTAATTACATAAACATTTTCAGTTTCATAAACATAACTTGACGGAATCTCTCCGTTTGCAATCTTACAAAAAATACAATCTTCCATAATTCTCTCCTAATATATTTTCCTGACAAATATAGATAATAAATCATTAACAACAAATAATAATATCAAAGCTATAAGCAAATAGAAAAAGAAATTCGATATTTTTTCAACAACTTTTTCATCAACGGGGGAACCTTTAATTTTTTCAATAATCAAAAACATCAAATGTCCGCCGTCAAGTGCCGGAATCGGCAAAATATTAAGCATTGCAAGGTTTAAACTTATAATTGCCGTCAATAAAAGTCCTTTCATCATACCGCTTTTTTCTATAATTTCCGAACCTATTTTTGTAATGGCAATTACGCTTGTCATCTTCTCCATAGGAACTTGTCCCATAATAAGAAGTTTTAAACTCCAACCCATAAGTTTTGTATTTTCCCACATATAATCCTGAGTTGCTATAATAGCATCTTTAAAACCGTTAATTTGTATTTTATTTTCCTCAGTTCTTGATACAATGTACAAACATCCCGTAAGTCCGGAATAAAGAGTATTTATATTCACCTCTTCGCCGTTACGCTCTACTACAATATCAATAGGAGAATACGTATCCGCTATTGCAGTTACAAAATCTTTAACGGGAATTTCTTCTCCCAAGGTATAAGTTGATTTATTAAACGCATAATTCCTTATTCTTTGTTTCGCTTTATCAAGAGTAATATATTTTTTATTCTGCTTTAACCCGAAAATATCACTATCCGTCAGAACAATTTTATCTTCTTCCACAGTTTTGGGGATATTTACCGTTTGACCTTTTTCAATAACACTTTCTTCATTTAAGTCTTTATTCAGAGCCAAAAACTCTTTCATTACTCTTTGTTGCTGTTCGAACGTAATTTTATTATCAAATTTTTTACTCATGAGAGAAACAAGCGTTAATTCATGGGGATATTTTAAGTTTTTCCCGTTAATAGATACATATTTATCCCCTATCTTTAACCCTGAATTAAGAGTTGCGGCAGGAGCATTATAAAAATCATCAACATAAACGTTATAGTTACCGCTCGGCAAAAAACCCCAATGCATGCAGCAGAAAAGAACTATCGCATATGCCGTAATTAAGTTAGCCGTAACACCGGCAACCAATACACAAGCCTGCTGATATGCCGGTCTGTTTTTAAATAATAAAGGGGAATCTTTTGGTAAACCGTTATCTTTATCATCATCAGGAAAAGAAACATATCCGCCTAAAAAGAACAAAAGATGAACTCCGTATGTAACCTCACCTATTTTTTTTTCAAACAAAATCGGGCCGAACGGCAGTCCGAAACAAAATCTGTCAACTTTTATTCCAAACATTCTTGCAACCAAAAAATGCCCTAACTCGTGGACAAAAATTAAAAAACCTATGAGAAGTATCATTTTTATAATTGCCATAATCTATCCTTTAAATTTATTTTACCACATTAATTAATATTTTTAATAATTTCTTTTGTAAATTCCGAACACTTTGAATGACCGCCCAAATCGGGAGTTTTAATTCTTCCCTCTTTCAAAATTTTATAAAGAGCTTTTTCAATCTTATTTGCGGCAGGATATTCATTAAGATATTTAAGCATTTCAACTGCACACAAAATAAGAGCCGTTGGGTTGGCAATATCCATTCCCGCAATATCGGGAGCAGAACCATGAACAGGCTCAAAAACAGCATATTCTTCCCCTATATTTGCACCCTGTGCTACCCCAAGACCTCCTATAAGACCTGCCGTCAAATCGGAAACTATATCTCCGTACAAATTCGGGAGAACTAAAACATCGAATTTGTCAGGGTTTTGAACCAATTGCATACATAAATTATCAACAAGTATTTCTTTATATTCAATACTCGGATAATCTTTGCTAATTTCCCTGCAACAATCCAAAAATAATCCGTCAGTTAATTTACAAATATTTGCTTTTGTAACCGCCCAAACAATCCTTCTTTCATTTTTAATTGCATAATCAAAAGCAAATTTTGCAATCTTTTTTGAAGCTTTTTTTGTAATAATTTTTATACTTTCCGCACTTTCATCATCAATCTTTCTTTCTATTCCGGCATACAAATCCTCTGTATTTTCTCTCACTACAACAATATCAACATTGTTAAAAGGAGTCTTTATTCCATCTATATTTTTACAAGGTCTTAAATTTGCATACAAATCAAGCTCTTTTCTGAGTTGGACGTTAACACTTCTGAACCCTTTACCTATCGGAGTTGTTACAGGAGTTTTTAATGCAACTTTATTTTTCCTTACAGAATCCAATACCCTCTGTGGAAGAGGTGAACCTTCATCCTCAACCACCTTTGCACCGGCAAGCTGAATATCCCAATTTATTTTTACTCCTGCTTTTTCTATAATTTGCATTACAGAATTTGCAATTTCTTCAGCTATTCCGTCACCTTTTATCAATGTAATATTATATTCCATTTATCCCTCCAAAAATTCTTTTAAATAATATAATGCCTTTTTTGCAAAACAAAATTTCATAAATCTTCTTGGC
This sequence comes from bacterium, assembly GCA_017444705.1. Taxonomy (GTDB): domain Bacteria; phylum Cyanobacteriota; class Vampirovibrionia; order Gastranaerophilales; family Gastranaerophilaceae; genus RGIG3525. Next base: position 14,765 of record JAFSWA010000007.1, on the reverse strand, counting down.
AAAAATGAAGGCATCAAAACTTTTTTAACAACAATTTTATCTTTATTTGCAATACCTATATAGCAAAGACCGACGGGTTTTTCTTTTGTTCCGCCTGTCGGACCTGCAATACCTGTTATCCCCAAAGAACAATCGGAATTTGTCTGTTTTAAAAGCCCTTTCGCCATTTCTTTTGCAGTCTGTTCACTAACTGCACCGTATTTTTCAAGCGTATCAGACGATACGAAAAGATATTTTTCTTTTGCTTCATTCGCATATGTGATAAAATTTGATTTTATATAATCGGAACTTCCCGAAATATCAGTAAGCAGAGAACTTATCAGTCCGCCGGTACAAGATTCCGCCGTTGAAATAACGAGTTTTTTTTCACTTAATAACTTTCCTGCTTTTTTTTCATAATTTATAAACGGACAAAACATTATATAACCGGCACATCCAAATCTTTTGTAATAATTATTTCGACAATATCATCCTGATTTAAAATGACTTGCTTGCCTTTTCTGAAAATATCGATTACAGAATCGCCGACAAGATAAAGTCCGCCGCCCAAAGTACCGCCAATAGCACCAATTGGAGTCAAAATAACCTTTGCTGCGACATTATCCTTATCCAAACCCCAATGAGTTGATTTTGAAACAATATTTTTAGTTGTATCCCAATTTTCTTTAAGGGCATCACCATATCCCGACTGAACTCTCATTCCGCCGTCAACCGTAATCTGTGCATGGTTCTCATTATTATATGAAAGTGCTGATTTTATAGGCAATTGTGTTCCTGTCGGAGTAACAATATGGTCAAATTTCAAATATAAAATTGCCCCTATTGATGCTAATTTTGCAGGCTTAATTTCCTGAACATAACCTCTTATAAGCGTACCTGAGGGCAAAATCATTGCATTGTCAACCGAAGTGTCTGTCACTAACATTGAATTGAACATCTCACCTTCGTTTGAAGTTTTTGTACTAACTGGATCAAGCAATTTAACTTTCAGTCTTGAACCTTTCGGTATTCTTCTTGTTTCTACCTGTGCGTCAAGTTTTTTATTTTTCTTCGTTACATTTCCGGCTGCGAGATATTCACCCGCAAAAGCAACCCCCTGAAAACTCATTAAAATTACCAAAAACAACCCTAATATTTTAGATTTTTTCATTTTTCCTCTCCAAATCCTTTATAAAATTTTTTCTTGAGAATTAAATTCTCTAAGGAGCAAGAATTGTTATTACGTTTCTTCCGTCAAGACCCGGTTTTTTTTCTATTGTTTTCGAAACATCTTCCAAATCCGCAAGAAATCTGTTTGCTAAATCAAAAGCAAGATTACTGTGCTGGACTTCACGTCCTCTCAACATAACAACAATTTTAACTTTATCACCTTGTGCCAAGAATTTTTTTATACTTTTAATTCTGACTTCGTAGTCGTGAGTATCAATTTTATATCTGACCTTAATCTCTTTTACATCAACTACCTTCTGTTTTTTCTTAGCTTCCTTAGCCTTTTTATCCATTTCATATTTATATTTGCCGTAATTCATAATTTTGGCAACGGGAGGAGCCTGATTCGGACTGACAACAACTAAATCCAAATCTTTATCTTCTGCCATTTTTAATGCTTTTGACGTGGATATAACTCCTATATTATTTCCTTCATCATCAATTAATCGTACTTCTTTTGTCCTTATTCTGTCATTAATAAGCGGTGCGTCCTTTGAATTGTTAAAATTTCTGCTAATTGTTTTTCTCCTTATCTTCTTATACTCAATTATAATAACACATAACACTCTAAAAGTGCAATAGTGCTATACCTTTTGTATGAGAAATACTTATAATTCTTCAATCGGTACCTCATGTTTCTTCTTTACAAGCCCGCTTTTTCTTATAACTAAAATCAGAGGAATAATTATAAAGGTTGCAAGAGCATATAATCTGAAAGTTTCCATATACCCCCAAAGAGTTGCTTGTTTTAACATATTCCCATATATTGAATAATTGGCCATAGCCTGAGCGGTTACACTATCTGTTAATGTTGAAAATGTGCCGACCATTGCGTTGAATTTTACCTGAAAAACAGTATTTAATTGACTCAAATTATCTACTAAATAATGTTGATGAATTTGAGAAAATCTTGAAACAAATGTTCCCGCAACAGATGTTCCTATCGCACCGCATTCGTTTTTAAGAAGGTTTTGCAAACCGGAAGCGTTTGTCATTTGGTTGTTTTTTAATGTAATAACCGAAAGTGCAACAAGAGGAATCATCGCAAATCCCATTCCGATACCAAACAAAAAGTTTGGTATTGCAATATTTGCACTTGCAATTTGTAAATTCAAATTTCCCAACCACCAACTTGCAAGTCCTACAAAAGACAATCCGATAGCGGCTAATAATCTGTTATCGACTTTTGAAGTTAGCATTCCGCAGACTACCATTGATATACAAGCTCCGATACCTCTCGGCATAATTGACAGACCGCTAAGAAAAGCACTGTATCCCATAAGCATTTGCAAAAATTGAGGCAAAAGTGCGACAGATGCCAAAAGCACCGCCTGAATTACACATTGAATTATTGTTCCTGCCGCAAAAGTTTTATCTTTAAAAACCGATAAATCAAGTAACGATTTTTTATTTGTCAATTGCGACCAAAAGAACAAAATCATTGAAATTACGGAAACTATCGCCAATCTTCTTATAAAATCCGAATTAAACCAATCAAGATTATTCCCCTTATCCAAAACTACCTGCAAAGAGATAAGCCATATAATTAAAAACAAAAAACCTTTTACATCAATTGATACATTCCCTTTCTGCTTTTTTGCATAGGGTGGCTCTTGCATAAGTTCGTAAGCCAAATATGCGGTTAACAGTCCTATGGGAAGGTTTATTAAAAATACCCATGTCCAATCAAAATTATCGGTAATCCAACCGCCAAGAACAGGTCCTATTATAGGTGCGACAACCACAACCATACCAAAAACCGCCATGGACTTTCCTCTTTTCTCTTTCGGAAAAGATTCCAACAAAACCGCCTGAGAAATCGGTAAAAGTCCGCCGCCGCCAAGCCCCTGTAAAGCTCTTGCACAAACTATCATCGTCATTGACTTTGATATCGCACACAAGAATGACGCAAATGTAAATATCAAGATACTTAATATAAAATAGTTTCTTCTTCCCAGAAGCTTACTGAACCAGTCAACAGCCGGAATCATAATTCCCGAGGCAACAAGATAACTCGTCAAAATCCATAAAGATTCATCATGACTTGCGGAAAATGTTCCCGCCATATGTGGCAGTGCAACGTTCGCAATTGTACTGTCAAGCACAAACATAAATGCCGCAAAAATTGTCGGCAAAGCCGCAAGCCAAGGGTTGCCTTCAGGTTTCCATTCCTGTTCCGTAACAGCAGCTTCCGACACTATTTAATTCTCACTTTTGGAATTACAGACATACCCGCAACAATATTGTATTCTTGAGGGTCAATTTTTTCATCAAAAACTATTTTAACAGGTATTCTCTGCACAATTTTCACAAAAGACCCAACCGCATTTTCAGGAGGGAAAAGACTTGACTTTGCCCCCGAAGCTCTTTGAATACTGTCAATTTTTCCCTTAAACTTTTTATTGGGGTACGCATCTATTTTTATTGTAACCTCTTGTCCCGGTTTCATTTTGCCGACCTGATTTTCTTTGAAGTTTGCAACAACCCAAACTTCATCACTCGCCAAAGCGAACAACGGCTGTCCTTTTTGAACCCATACACCTTTTTCAACATTTTTCTTTGTTACGGTTCCTGAATTCATGGCTTTTACTGTTGTGTACTCTAAATCAAGTGCAGCTTGGTCCCGCAAAGCTTTTAACGCTTTTATATCCGCATCAGCAACACTTTTTCCGTCTTTTGTCGTAAGGCTTTCCACAACGCCTGTATGTCTTGCTTTTGCCGCATCATACTTTGTTTGAGCCTGATCAAAAACCTGTTTTGAAACAGCACCGGAATTATAAAGGTTTCTGTATCTTTCCAAATCTTTTTTGGCAAGTTCTATCTCGGAATTGGACGCATCAAGATTTGCCCCCGCAACCTTTTGATTTAACAATGCTCTTTGATAATTCGCCTCTGCCTGTGCCAATTTGACCTTGAAATCAGTATCATCAATTTTAATAACAACATCGCCCTCTTTTATTTTTTGGTTATCTTCAATATAAACTTCCGTAACCTGACCGCCGACTCTCGGTGCAATCTGAGCCAAATGTGCCTCTACATAAGCATCGTCAGTTGTCTGATATAAAAGAGAATCTATATAAATAATTCCCGCAAGTATAATCAAAACGATAATAATTGCAGCGGAAACATAGCGTTTCTTTAATTTAAATTTGCCTATTTTTATCTCGTTTTTCTTCTCCATCATTATCTCCTTATATTTGTGTTTTTAATACAGGTTTTATTTCATTTACAATTTTATGTAAGATTGTAATTAAATTTTCGTATTCTTTTTCGGAAAATTTTTCCGAAATTTTATTTGTCAATGTCCGACTTTTTTTTGTCAGTTCACTTAAAAGGTCTTTTCCTTTTTTCGTTATAGAAAGTTTTTTGACAAGTCTTTTTATTTTTTGATCAACACTAATCGTTATCAGACCTTTTTTTTCAAGCGATTGTGCAATTTTTCCGGTATTTGCTCTGTCTTTAAACAAAAGTTTTGCCAAATCTCTTTGACACATTGAACCCTCACATTTAAGAATATCAAGAGTGAAAAGTTCATCACTTGAAATTTCCAAACCAAAATCTTCAAGAATTTGAGCAATAAAAGCCTTTATATACCTTGATGTCAGCCTTACATTATAATATATTGATTTTGAATAACTTACGTCCATTTTCTATTGTTGATTTTTTACAATATACATGCTAACATAATATTGTTGCAAATGCAACATGTTATAAATGCAACTTTAAATAATAAGGGAAATTATAAAATGAAACTGAAAAAGATATTGGCTTCTACTTTGGTAATCGGGTTTATGTGTTTTGACTTAATGCCTGTTTTTGCAATAGAAAATTCGAATTCTAAGCAAACAACCGTAAAACTTACTAAAAAGCAGAAGAAAGTCAAACAGCAGAAAGAAGCCAAAATTGATTATATTAATTTAGAATGGTGGGAAGGATTTAATGATAGTTATTTGAACGAATATATTATAAAAGCTGTTGAAAATAATTATGATTTAAAAATTGCCACATTAAAGGTTGAAGAGGCAAGACAAAGTGCCAAAGCACAAATGGCATCAGAGCTGCCGAGCGTTTATGTCGGGGCTTCGCCTGCTATTACAAAAATGCCGGGAGCAAGAAATACTGAGGGTAATTTTTCTATTCCGATGATTGCGAGCTACGAAATAGATATATTTTTGAAAAACCATGACAAAACAAAAAGTATAAAAAAACTTTATGAAGCTTCAAAATTAAGTGAAAAAGCCGCATATATTTCAATTGCAAGTGCGGTAGGTTCAACGTATTATAATATTGTCAAAGCCGATAAATTAATTGAAATACAAACACAGATTGTGTCTGACAGAAAAAATATTTTTGAATTAATGAAGATGAGAAACGAACAGGGGATAACATCGACTTCCGATCTTGTCCAAGCGGAAAAAGGTTATATTCTTGCAGAAACAGATTTAAAAGAATTAGAAAGAGTAAGAGAAAATATGCTGACAACGTTGTCTGTATTAATAGGTGACAGTCCGGAAAATATCAATGATTATAAAAGAATTTCATACGATGAATTAAAAACAAAAAAAGATATTCCGAATGAAATTCCGACAGAAGTAATAACAAATCGTCCGGATTATCAAATAGCGGAAAAGATGGTCGAAAAAGCGGGAATTGATGTTCGGGTTGCAAAGAAAGAATTTTTGCCGAGCTTCAATATCGGAGGGTTAATTAATATGATGGTTACATCTTCCGTAAGTAAAATGAGCTGGGAAACCGCACTTGCCGGTGCAGGAGTCGCAGGAATTTTACCTGTTTTTACGGGCGGAAGAAGAATTGCTAATTTGAAAATTCAAAAAAACAGAAGTGAACAAGCACTTCAAGAATATTATAAAACTAATATAACTTCGATAAAAGAAATAAATGATTCGTTGAGCGACTTGAAATTAAATACCCAAAAGTATGAAAAAGATATGGAAGCTCTTTCAAAAGAGAAAACAGATTATAAATTTGCAAACGACAAATATGAACAGGGAGTTATCTCAAAACTTGACTTAATGCAGAAAAATGAAGTACTTTTAAACACACAAAAACTTGCCGTATCAGAGGATATAAATACATATATTAATCAGATAAGTCTTTATAAAGCGACCGCTGCAGCAAAGTTATAAGATTATATGCACATAACAAAAGAGCCTGCTTAAAGCAGGCTCTTTTTGAATTATTCTAAAAATCTGTTTTTTGCGGTTTAAAGGGGACTTTAACCTCAAGACTTTCGTTATTAATGACATCCCCTTGTTCAACTTTTGCAGTAGCATCTAATTTAGAAGAAACACTTATAACATCACCCTTTTTATTTATTGCATCTATAGAAATTTTCATTTCTTTTCCATCAATATTTGTGAATGCTGATTCAGAGGATCCACCGCCATCAATAGTCATTACGCCTGCTGAAGTGCTTTCAAGAACATCAACAACAACACCGTTATTTAACTCAATTGTATCAATTCCTTCAATATTTTTTGCCTGTTCATATTTCTTAAATAAAGTATTTAATACATTAATTTTAGCCCCGTCTTTACGTGTTAATGTAACATAATCACTTTTTTTAGGTTTAACCTCAACAGGTGTTGAAGTTGTACCTTTTTGTCCATTTGAAACTGCGTTTACTTGTGCCACAATAAATTCCTCCTATTAATTAAAACTAATCCCTTACTCATTAACAAAAACAAAAAAGAAAAGTTAATTTCAGAAGGAGGAATTTTTGTAATATATCTTAATACTTATTTTTTAATAAGTAATTACATAAAAATTCCGAAACCACCGCCGAGAGTGCATCCCGGGCAGGGAATACCCATCTGATTATTATGGTGCATAAGGTGCATATCCATCAATGCAGCTCTGTCCAAATCCATTTGAAGAAGCCTTAACTGGTAGTTAGACTGAGCTTTTGCATATTGAACCCACTGTTTTTCATATTCTTTTGGGTCGGTCTTTCTCAACAAAACACTTGGCGGCATTGGACGATACAAGAACATTTTTTATCTCCTTTTTCTTCCATGTTCATTATAAACCTTTTTTTGAAAAATTTTGCGTTTTTTTAACAAAAATTAACATTAAAACACAATTTTTACAATATTACACATAAATCCTGTTTTTGGGGTAAAAGCAAACTAAGGGCTGTGTTTTACAATACCATTTAAATCTTTGCATTGCGTCGCTTACACTCTCAATTGTACATACTTATCCATAGGTCAGCTTTAACTGAACTGCCCCCTTTATCCTGCGGATATTTTTCACATAAGTTCGCAGGCAAAGCACTGCCTGAATAAATTATTACTATAATATTTTAATTTTAAAAACGAAATGAAGAGCGGCTTTTAAAATTAAAAGCCGCTTTAAAATGCAAATAATTATATATGTTTATATGAAACTTTGTTCTATGCACCAATATATTCTTTTACTTCATTTGCAAGGTTTTTGGCATCAAGTTTGATTCCGGGACCCATTGTTGTCGTCAAATAAGCTGACTTCACATAAGTACCTTTTGCTGCTGACGGTTTTACTTTCAAAACTGCTTCTGTCAAAGTTGCCCAGTTTTTAAGCAAATCTTCATTAGTAAATTTAACTTTACCGATAGGCACGTGAATCATACCTTGCTTATCTGCTCTGAATTCAACTTTACCTGCTTTGGCGTCTTTAACTGCTGCCGCAATATCCATTGTAACAGTACCGGTTTTGGGGTTTGGCATCAAACCTTTCGGACCTAAAACTCTACCTAATTTACCAAGCATAGCCATACAATCAGGTGTAGCAATTAAAGTATCAAATTCAAACCAGCCGCCTTCAATTTTTGCGATTACATCTTCCGCACCGGCTTCATCAGCACCCGCTTCTTTTGCTTCGGTTGCTTTTGCACCCTTTGCAATTACGCATACTCTGACTTCCTTACCTAAACCTGCCGGAAGAACTGTTGTTGAACGAACCTGTTGGTCTGCTTGCTTTACATCAATACCTAATCTCATGTGGCATTCGACTGTTTCGTCAAATTTCGCAACAGCATTAGAAATTTCCTGCAATTTTGTCAAAGCATCTTTAGCTGTTGCCGGTTGTTCAAAACCTTCCAATAATTCATTTATTTTTTGTTGTTTTTTTGTTAATTTAGACATTTTTTCTCCTTTCGTGGTCAAACAGGCTTTCGCCCTTCCACATTATTACTACTCAGCTACGGTTACACCCATTGATTTTGCCGTACCTTTAATCATTTCTACGGCTGCTTCCAAAGTGGTTGCATTCAAATCATTCATTTTTGTTTTTGCAATCTCTTCAAGCTGTGCCTGAGTAATGCTTGCAACTTTTGTTTTGTTGGGTGTTCCCGAACCTTTTGCAAGATTGATTGTCTTTTTAATCAAAACTGCAGCCGGCGGTGATTTTGTTATGAATGAAAAACTTCTGTCTTCATAGACATCAATTACAACAGGAATAATATATCCTGCTTGTGATGAAGTTTTGTCATTGAACTGTTTGCAAAAATCCATGATATTAACACCATGCTGACCCAATGCAGGACCAACCGGTGGTGACGGATTTGCTTTGCCTGCTTCAATTTGAAGCTTGATTTTTCCTACTACTTTTTTTGCCATTTTTTCTCCTTTCGTGGTCAAACAGGCTTTCGCCCTCCCACATTTTATACTTTCTGTATTTGTTTGTATTCTAATTCAACAGGGGTTTCTCGACCAAATATAGAAACATTTGCCCTGATTTTTGATTTATCGGGATATACTTCGGTAATTTCACCCATAAATTCTGAGAACGGACCTGATACAATCCTGATTTGATCACCAACCTTAACATCAAGTTCAATTTTTGTAACCTGATTTTGAGTTCTGTGAATAATCTTTTTGATTTCGGAATCTTTTGCCGGAATAGGTTTCTTAGCCGAACCGACAAACTTTGTAACACCCGCCGTATGTCTTACTACATACCAGCTGTCATCATCCATAATCATTTCAACCAAAACATAGCCGGGGAAGATTTTTTCTTCTCTGTCTTGTTTTTTGCCGTCTTTTACTTTTGTAATTGTTTTTTGCGGAACTTCAATTCTAAAAATTTTATCAGCCATATTCATATATTCAATACGCTTTTCAAGATCTTTTTTTACCTTATTTTCGTACCCTGAATATGTGTGAATAATGTACCATCTTTTTTGAGGACCTTTTTCCTTGCTGTGAGCAGATTCTTCCTGCATTGCAAGTTGTTCCTGAACATTTTCGTTTGATACAACCGTTGAAGTCGGTTCAAAAATGTCCATAACATTCATACCGACATCAGTAACACCCTTTTTTTCTGCTGTTACATCTACTTCATCTGTCAGTTTTTTTACAACTACATCACCGTTTTTTTTCTTTGCCATTTTTTATTTCCTTTATTTTATATTTTGTTTTAGTATTTTGGAATAAAACTAAGCACTTTATCAAAGGCCACGTCCAAAATAAATATTAAAAGCGTAAAAATAGTACAAATTACAATTACCCAAATAAAGTCTGCAACAATTTGAGGTCTCTCCGGCCAGACGACTTTACCCCATTCTGTACGGACACCTTTAAAATATTCTATAACTTTATCTTTGTTAATTACCATTTTAATACCTTTCTGATGATTTATTTTTTTGAAAATTTTTTTCATTAATGGCGCGCCCTGAAGGACTCGAACCCTCGACATCCGGTTTTGGAGACCGACGTTCTACCAACTGAACTAAGGACGCACGGGATTTCTTAATCTTGCTCGTTCGCAATAAACGTGTCTTCGGGCGGGTGAGTCCCCCGCCCTTCGCACTCTGCTCACTCGTGCTATTTGGTCTCTTTGTGAGTTGTGTGAGATTTGCAGCGAGGGCAATATTTCTTCAACTCTAATCTTTCTTTGATGTTTTTCTTGTTTTTTGTGGTTATATAGTTGCGTTCCTTACAATCCTCACAAGCCAAAACAACCATTTTGTCTGTCTTTCCTTTGATACCCATTTTATTTTCCTTCTTTCTTGATTTATCTTTCTTTAACGCTTTTTTAAGCCTTACGGAAGAAATAATCTAACCATAAAACTATATTATTTGCATATTATAATCATACCCCAAACATTTTTTTTGCAAAGTATTAATTTTATTTTGATTAAAGAATGTTTACAAAGCAGTAAGTCGTGGTAAGTCAAGAATATTTTTTGGATTAATTCGTCTATCTTATGCACTGCTTTGTTTTTGCCTTGCAAAGCAGGAGTTGATTTGCGACTCATTTCTGTGTTAAACGTGCGAGCAATGGCTTTGCCACTGACTCCCGCACTATCTTGATATTATCATGTCATTGAAAGACAAAAACGCATTTGTGTTCTCGTTTTGCAATCCAAAATATAAAAATGGCATTTAAGTGTACCCTACCGTAAATTTAGTCAATCGATTTTAAAAACTTAATATTTCTTAAAAAAACAGCAAAAAAATTTTTTTATATCCTTTTTAATCGTATTATTGTATAAAATATTAGTGAAGAAAGGATAATTATGAAAGTTTCATTTAACGGCATTTATTATTACAAATATTCAAATAAGGCAAAAAGGGATGAAGTGAAATCCTTGGAAGATGTTTCTGTTGACGGAAAAGGGAAATTTTGGACAATGATTCCCATAGATAAAGATAAAAATAGCTCGGATTTAATACTTTTAACGGGTTTAGATTTGGAAGATGCTATTGATAGCAAGGGTAAAAATCAGACATTAGATGAGTATGTAAAAGAAAATTCTGATGTATTTATACAAAAAGCAAAAATTTACGATAACAGATAATGGGAAAAAATAATGAAAATAAGTGGTTTAAATAATCATGTAAATTTTGGACGAATTAAACTGGATGGCATTGTTTCTTGGAATCTTATTAATAAATCAAGTGAAAAAGAAATAAATGACATAAAAAACATGTCACTTAAAGGGTTTCTATACGGACATGTATATTATTCCAAAGATAGTAAAATATTTATTTTAAAAGGTGAAGAGCCAATTGACGGCAAAAAACAATGGTGTAGTTATCTTGGGCATTATATAACTGCTGACAGAGTGAGAAATGCAATAAAAAGTTATAATATGTCAGAATAAAAAGCATTAATAAAAAGAGGGCAGTCTTTAATAAAACTGCTCTCTTTTATTACCTGAATATTACTACTTCAAGTCTTTATAAGACCCTGTTTTCATATCGGCATAAGTTGTATGGAGCAACTCATGTGCCAAATGAGAACCCGGTTTACCCAAGTGCTCTTTATAAAGTCTTTGAATATCGCTGTTATCATGAGAACGACGTTTTGTGAGTTCCTTATCTTCCGTATAAAGTCCTTGCGCACGTTGTTCTTTTACTGTAATATCATCGCAACTTCTCGGTTGTCCGCCGCCATTTACACAACCTCCGGGGCAAGCCATCACTTCAAGCATTTGGAAGTTCGCTGTACCGTTTTTGATTTCCTGTATTGCTTTTTCTGCTTCAGAAAGAGTCGAAACTACTCTTACAACAACCTTTGTTCCTTTAATATCCAATTCAGCAGTTTTAGAACGGGAGTTTTTATCAACCCCTCTCATTTCTTTAATATCAGTATCTTTAAGGTTTTCGCCTGTTACCATATAGTAAGCGGTTCTGACTGCTGCCTCGGCAACACCACCTGATGCACCAAAAATCGTACCGGCACCCGTATATTCGCCATATGGAGAATCCGCTTCTTCGGCTTTTAGGTTATTAAAGTCGATTCCGGCTTCTTTAATCATTCTTGCAAATTCCTGAGTTGTCAAAACGTAATCAGTTTCAAATTTGTCATCACGTCTTAATTGGAAACGCTTTGCCTCGTATTTTTTAGCCGTACAAGGCATAATTGAAACAACAACCGTATTTTCTTTTGTATAATCTTTATGATAATTGTTCAAAAGTTCTTTCATAACAGGTGATAACATTCCTTGCGGTGATTTGCATGTTGATAAATGCCCAAGCATATCGGGGTGCTGTGTTTCCATATATCTTACCCAAGCAGGGCAGCAAGATGTGAACATCGGCAACAAACCTTTATTTGTCAATCTTTCAACAAACTCGTTTGCTTCTTCCATAATAGTCAAATCAGCTGAGAAGTTTGTATCAAATATCAAATCAAATCCGATTTTTCTAAGTGCCGCATAGATTTTGCCGATTACGTTTTCTCCTGGCTTCATGCCGAACATTTCGCCCAACGCTACACGAACAGACGGTGCAATTTGAACGACAACTTTCTTTTCTTTGTTGTTTATTTCATCCCAAACTTTTTCTACGTCGGATTTAATTGTCAAAGCACCCGTCGGGCAGACTGCCTGACACTGACCGCAGAATACACAGTCAACTTCCGCTAATTTTCTGCCGTTCATAGGTTGCACAAGAGTTTTTGAACCTCTGTTTGCGAAACCTAAAACAGCGTGTCCCTGAAATTCTTTACATGCTCTGACGCAAGCTCCGCAAAGAATGCATTTGTTCGGGTCACGAACAATTGACGGGTTCCAATCATCAATTTCCGCCATTTCTTCTTTTGTCAAAGTCGGATATTTGATTTTTCTTACGCCGTATTCTTCGGAATATTTTTGCAATTCGCACTTTCCTGATTTTTCGCAAGTCGTACATTCTCTGTCATGATTTGCCAAAAGTAATTCCAAAACGGTTTTTCTTATTCTTCTGACTCTTTGAGAATTCAAACTTACTTTAATGTTCGGCTCGGGCGGCATGGTGCATGAGGAGTTAACCATAACTCTGCCGTTGGGGTATTCAACCTCAACCACGCACATACGGCATGCACCGAATTGCGTTAAATCCGGACGATAGCAGAATGTCGGAACATTCATGCCCGCTTTTCTTATTACTTCAAGTAGGTTAGGTTCATTTGTAAATTCAACCTCTTTACCCTCTATAATCAATGTTTTTTTATCTTCTGACATTTTAATTTCCTCACTTTTCTACTCTTTTACGATTGCCTTAAACGGACAACTGTTCAGACAAGCTTCGCACTTAATACATTTATTTTGGTCAATTTTGTGCGGATTTTTAACTGTACCCTCGATTGCCCCGACAGGACAAGTTCTTGCACACTTCGTACAACCTTTACATTTGTCTTCCTGTATTTTGATTGTTTTAAGAGCCGTACAAACGCCCGCAGGGCATTTCTTATCCTTAATATGAGCGACGTATTCATCTCTGAAATACTTCAAAGTTGAAAGAACGGGGTTCGGAGCGGTTTTTCCAAGACCGCAAAGAGAGCCGTCCTTAACCGCAACCGCCAATTCTTCAAGTTTATCCAAATCTTCCATTGTTCCTTTGCCCTGAACGATTTTTTCCAAAATCTTGAGCATATTTTTTGTACCCTCACGGCACGGAACGCATTTTCCGCAAGACTCGTTTTGTGTAAAGTTCATAAAGAATCTTGCAACTTCAACGATACAAGTATCTTCGTTCATAACAACAAGTCCGCCTGAACCTACCATCGCACCTGCTTTTGTAAGGTTTTCATAGTCCATAGGCAAATCAAGATGCTGCTCAGTTAAGCAACCGCCAGACGGCCCACCAATTTGAACGGCTTTGAATTTTTTGCCGTTTCTGATTCCGCCGCCTATATCAAATACGATTTCTCTCAACGTCGTACCCATCGGAACCTCAATAAGTCCCGTATTATTAACTTCACCTGTTAAAGCAAAAGTCTTTGTACCTTTTGAAGTTTCTGTACCCATTGAGGAGAACCATTTTGCACCCTTTAATAAAATAACGGGAACGTTTGCAAGTGTTTCAACGTTGTTGATTAATGTAGGTCTGCCGAACAAACCTTTGTTTGCAGGGAAAGGCGGTTTCGGACGGGGCATACCTCTTTCACCTTCGATTGATGCGAGAAGTGCTGATTCTTCACCGCAAACGAAAGCTCCTGCACCTTCTTTAATATGAAGTACGAACGAGAAATCCGTTCCTAAAATGTTTTTGCCCAAATAATGACGTTCTTCGGCATCATGAACTGCTTTTCTTAATCTCTTAATAGCAAGAGGATATTCGGCACGAACGTAGATGTAACCTTCATCAGCACCGATAGCGAATGCCGCAATTGCCATACCTTCGAGAAGTTGGTGAGGGTCACCTTCCATAACACTTCTGTCCATGAATGCTCCCGGGTCGCCTTCATCACCGTTACAAACAACGTAAGATTTTCCGCCTTTGTTTGCAGCTGTGAATTTCCATTTTAAACCTGTTGAAAATCCGGCGCCGCCTCTGCCTCTTAGACCTGAATCAATAATTTCCTGAATAACAGCATCGGGATTATTCTGTTCAAGAATATTTGCAAGAGCTTCATAACCTCTTACCGCAATAGCTTCATCAATTGATTCGGCATTTATGTGTCCGCAGTTTGCAAGAGCTGTACGGGTTTGTTTTGCGTAAAAATTGATTTCTTCATTCTTGAAAACGTGCTCGTTTGTTTTTGGGTCAACATAAAGAAGTCTTTCAACCGGTTTACCCAATTTGATATGGGATTCAACGATTTCTTCAACATCTTCAAGTTTTACT
>JAFSWA010000097.1 GCA_017444705.1 bacterium | reverse complement strand
GGACATTTGCGGGACAAATGACAGCAATATAGAAAACCCGATAATTATACTTGATGAAAAGTATAAAGATACAGACCGTTCTGAGTTAGAAACGTTAGCAAAGACGGAAAAAGTTGACGGGAAAAAGGTTTATGTATATGCTCTTGTCGGCAGAAAAGATGCAACAACTGGGGCAGTAAGGGTTAATGACAAAGCCTATGAAACGGGTTCCCCGAATAAAGAATACTTGGAAAAAGTCTATGCATTTTTAGAAAAAAGAGAGATGATTGTTTCTAATGAAACAAAAAATCCGATAGAAGTTTGCAAGGAAAATAATCAAGATTATTGTGAGGTAAACGGTATAATTTATAAAAAATACTCAATCTCTGATCCAAGTGAGTATAAATGCAATGACCCTAATATGTGCTATATTGATCCTGCAATTTCAGCATATTGTAATCCTTATACTACTAATAGGGTGAAATATTCTGAATTACCTGAAGATACAACGGAATTATATGTTGCAGCTCCAATAGAATTAACAGATGAAGAGATTGAAGAAGCTGACGGTAATTACAGATTGGCAGGAGAAAATAAATGCAAGTCCTCAGGTGGGCATCTTGCAAGTTTTGCAGAAGTAAATGTAGCGTCGAAAAATGGAGATTATAAAGCGGATTGGTATTGTTTTCGTGAAACTGTAAAAGGTCCATGTTGTAGGGCTTCTAATGGAGGAGGAAGTTTAAAATGCACAACGACCAGTGCTACGAAAGGTGGCAAAATAATATGTGCATACTAATAATGTAGGTCAGGCACCGCCTGACAAAAATTGGATTGCTGCTGGGTCACATTTTGCGACCCCTTGCAATGACAATATGTAAGGTGGGCATACTTGCCCACCATTTTTTATATTTTGGATTGCCACGAAACCGCCGAAATGGCGGTTTCTCGCAATGACATGGGATTTCCCTCTCCGTTGGAGAGGGATTAAGGGAGAGGGTTTTTGGATTGCGTCGCTTCGCTCGCAATTGCACATTTACTGCAATGATTTTATAGCAGATTTTTCTGAACAAAAAAACATCATTGCAAATGGAAATTTATCTCACACAACTTACTATTTTAAAAATTATTTTATTAAATCAAACCCGTGCGGTAAAAGTTCGGAGCTTTTGAATACCTTAGGCTGCCCGTTTTCATCCTCTAAAATTACATCAATATCGCAATCTCGTTTTTGAAATTCGCAAAGCCATTGTCTGCAAGCTCCGCAAGGCTGGCATAATTTTTTATTTGGCGAAACTATCGCAATTGCAACGGGAGAGGTTTTTTCTCCGTTTGCTATTGCTGTCGAAAAAGCATTTCTTTCTGCACATAAAGATAATCCGTAACTTGAATTTTCAACATTACAGCCGATATAAAAATTTCCGCTTTCGTAAAGAACACAAGCCCCTACCGCAAATTTTGAATACGGGCAGTAGGCAGATTTTGATACTTCTTTCGCTTTTTCCAACAAATCGTTATAATTTATCATACAATTGCCTCTTAATTTTAAGAAATATTATAGCGAATTTTTAAATTTTCGGCAAGAACGTAAAATTATGCAAAGCTTATACCGAATTTAGCACGGAATAAATATTTTACGGTTTCTGACTGAATTTCATGCATCATATTGTTAAACAAATCAAAAGCCTCTTTTTTATATTCAATAAGCGGGTCTTTTTGTCCGTATGCACGAAGATTTATTCCGTCACGGAGCATATCAATATTATGAAGATGGTCAATCCATTTTGTATCAATAACTTTCAACAAAATATCTTTTTCAATTTCTCTCATTATGTTGTCTGATGAAAGCGGTGCCTGAGGTATAAAATCGGGTTTATATTTTGTCAAAATATCGTTATATTCATTTACAACATTGGTTTCATAAGTTTCATATGTCTTTACAATTTCTTTTGACAGTTTTTCATATAACGCATCGTATTTCATTTTTGAAACAGCGTCAACCGTAAGTCCCTCGTATTGAGGAAAAGTTGAATGAATTTCTTTAACCATAGTTTCCAAATCTTCATGAACATACTCCTCTACTGACATTCCCGGAGAAATATAAGAGCATATTATTCTTTCAACTTCTTTTTCTATCATATATTTAATATCTTTTGAAATATCTTTTTCTCTCAAAACTTTTCTTCTTTGTGCATAGAAGTTTTCCCTTTGAGCATTCATTACATCATCATATTGTAAAACATTTTTTCTTATATCGAAATAATACGTTTCAACTTTTCTTTGAGAAGCCTGAATTTGTCTTGTTATAAGTTTTGATTCTATTGCCATGTCATCTTGAACATTAAGCATTTCCATAAGTCCTGCGACTTTTTCACCGCCAAATATTCTCATCAAATCATCTTGCAAAGATAAGAAAAATTTAGTTGACCCCGGATCACCTTGTCTTGCCGCACGACCTCTCAACTGATTATCAATACGTCTTGATTCATGCCTTTCCGTTCCTATTACATGCAGACCGCCCAAACTTACAACCTTTTCATGTTCTTTCTGCGTTATCGCTTTTGCTTCATTTAAAGCTTCTTGTTTCTTGATTTCATAATTTTCATCTTCGTGAGTGATTTTTTGGCTGTTGAGTTTTTCTTTTGCCATATATTCCGGATTACCGCCAAGAAGAATATCGGTACCTCTTCCCGCCATATTTGTAGCAATTGTAATTGCCCCGACTCTGCCTGCCTGTGCAATAATATAGGCTTCTTTTTCGTGGTGTTTTGCATTCAAAATATTGTGTTTTATTCCTCTTTTTTTCAAAATAGAGGATAGATATTCTGATTTTTCAATACTTATTGTACCAACCAAAACAGGTCTGCCGAGTTTTGCCATTTGCTCTATTTCATCAGCAACCGCATTAAATTTTTGGACCTCTGATTTATATATAACATCAGGATAATCAATTCTTATATCTTTTTTATTTGTAGGGATTGCAGTAACTTCTAAATTATAGATTTTACCAAACTCCGCCTCCTCAGTCATTGCGGTACCTGTCATACCTGCCAATTTCGGATAAAGTCTGAAAAGATTTTGGAAAGTTATACTTGCAAGGGTTTGGGTTTCATCCTGAATTTTAACCCCTTCTTTTGCTTCAACTGCCTGATGAAGCCCATCAGACCATCTTCTCCCTTCCATCAAACGTCCGGTAAATTCATCAACAATAACTACTTCGCCGTTTCTTATTACATAATCGGTATCAAGATTAAATAATTCTTTTGCTTTTAATGCTTGCAAAAGATGATGAGCATATTGAGAATGAATATCAAAAAGGTCTTTAATTTTCAGAATATCCTGAGCTTTATCAATACCGTCCTCCGTAAGAATTACGTTTTTATTTTTCTCATCAACTTCGTAATCAATATTCTTTGTCAACATTGGTGCAACTCTCGCCATTGTATAATAGATTTCTGCTGATTCATCTATTCTGCCGCTTATAATCAAAGGCGTTCTTGCTTCATCAATCAAAATTGAGTCAACTTCATCAATAATGGCGTAGTAATAAGGTCTTTGGATACAAGATTCCAAAGAAGGAGCCATGTTATCCCGAAGATAATCAAACCCGAATTCATTATTTGTTCCGTATGTAATATCACATTGATAAGCTTGCTTTTTATCTTCAAGAGAGCTTTCATCTCTGTTTGAGAGAATAACACCGACAGTAAGTCCCAAGAATCTGAATATCTGCCCCATCCACTCACTGTCACGTTTTGCAAGATAATCATTTACTGTAATAATATGAACTCCTTTTCCCGTCAGTGCATTAAGATATGCGGGAAGTGTTGCAACAAGAGTTTTACCTTCACCTGTTCTCATTTCGGAAATTTGTCCCTCATGCAAAAATATTCCGCCTATAAGCTGGACATCAAAATGCCTCATATTCAAAACTCTTTTTCCTGCCTCACGAACAACCGCAAACGCTTCCGGCAGTAATTTATCGAGGGCTTCTTTTTCAAGTGCCAAATCCTTTTTCTCATCACTTGATGTCGG
The DNA here is from genome assembly GCA_017444705.1 of bacterium. Lineage (GTDB taxonomy): Bacteria > Cyanobacteriota > Vampirovibrionia > Gastranaerophilales > Gastranaerophilaceae > RGIG3525. Next base: position 5,226 of record JAFSWA010000097.1, on the reverse strand, counting down.
ACGATTTGCTAATATTGCTTTAAACTCCTTTGTCTTTGCCTTTAATTGTTCGTCCGTTAAAGCTGCCATTTCAGGCTCTAACTGATTTATTCTGTCAACAATCGGCATTACATTTTTTATCTTTTTTTCATTGGGATCACCCAATATTTTTAATAATAAATCTATCATTTCCCTAATTCCCTTAATATCCGGTTACTTTAATTTTATCATAAAATAAATAAAAATAAAATATTTGTTCTATTTGAACCTTTTATTATAAAAAAAATTTAAAATATATGCATGCTTTATCCGCATTTTACTATATTATTTTTTAAAAAAATAATGTATAATAACAATAATGGAAATTTTAAAAACAGAAAAATTAAATCTCGGGTTTCAGATAAAAAACAAATTTTATCAGGTACTTTATAATGTGGATTTTAGCATACAACAAGGGGAAACTTTTGCCATAGTCGGCGAATCAGGTTGCGGGAAATCAATGACGGCAATGAGTATAATAAATCTTTTGCCAAAAGATGCAAAAATTACATCGGGAAAAATATTTTTTAACGGGCAAAATCTGCTTGAATTACCGCAAAAAGAGCTGCAAAAAATCAGAGGCAGAAAGATTTCTCTCATTCCGCAAGACCCTATGACAAGTCTAAATCCGCTATTTACTGTCAAAGAACAGGTAAAAGAAGTTGTTGAAATGAACTCTGATTTAAGAGGAGATTCCGCAGACAAAAGGATTATCGAACTTTTTGATATGGTAAAGATTCCCAATGCAAAAAACAGGCTAAACGCATACCCTCACGAATTTTCCGGCGGAATGAAACAACGGGTTATTATATCTATGGCTCTTGCGGCAAACGCTCAACTGATTATTGCGGATGAGCCGACAACTGCACTTGATTCTACAATTCAACTTCAAATAATGGATTTACTTGAAGAAATAAAAAAAGAGATTAATACCTCAATTCTTCTTATTTCGCACGATTTGGGACTTGTTGCGAATTATTCGCAAAACTGTGCGGTAATGTATTGCGGACATATTGTTGAAAATGCTCCGACAAAAGAACTAATAAAAAATCCTAAGCATCCTTATACGGAAGCATTAATAAATTCACTTCCCAATTTTGAAACAAACACTATAACCTCAATTGAGGGGCAACCTCCATCAATTTATGAAAATATTATCGGATGCAGTTTTAATCCGAGATGCAAATATGCAATAAACGAATGCCATAAAAATTTTCCAAACTCAAAAAAAGTCGGAGAAAATCACATTATTAAATGTTTTGTAAAAGATTAATAAACAATTTTTTATAAAAAATACCCGCAAATTTACGTTAATAAAAGGAGTAATATATGAAAATTGTAATAATAGGTGCAGTTGCTGCCGGCTCAAAATGTGCGGCAAAATTAAAAAGAGATAACCCGAATTTTGAAATAGAAATTTATACGGAAGATGACCATATCTCATATTCCGCTTGCGGAATGCCATATTTTATTGAGGGTATGGTAAAATACGAAGATTTAATTGCAAGAACTCCGGAAGAATTTGAAAAAAACGGGATAAAAGTCTTTTTAAAACACAAAGTTACGGAAATTATACGCAGGGAAAAGAAAATCAGAGTTACGAATAAAGACAATCATTTGGTTGTAAAATATGACAAACTCGTAATTGCAACAGGTGCAACTCCTATTACACCGCCGATAAAAAATGTAAAGGCAAAAAATGTTTTTTCACTCAGAACACTTGAAGATGCAAAAAATATAAGAGAAATTATGCTTACTTCAAAAACAGCAACTATTGTTGGCGGCGGTTATATCGGAATCGAGCTTATGGAAGCTTTTGTAAAAAACGGATTAAAAGTTAATCTTATTGAATTTTCACCGCAAATTCTTCCTGTTTTTGATTTTGAAATTGCTGAATTAATAAAAGCTCATATTCTTAAAAAAGAAAAGGAAAATGTTAATATTATTACCTCAGACGGAGTAGTGGAATTTGTGCTTGAAAACGGAATTGCAAAAAAAATCCTGACACAGAAAGGTAACGAATTAGAATCCGATTTTGTCGTAATTTGTGCGGGAGTGCGTCCGAACAGTGAGCTTGCAAGAGCTTCCGGATTAGAATTGGGGATTAAAAATACCATAAAAGTTAATTCTCTAATGCAAACCTCAGACTCTGATATCTATGCCGTCGGTGACTGTGCCGAAAAAACTAATGTAATAACCCAAAAACCCGCATGGATACCTATGGGTTCAACCGCAAACAAAGAGGGAAGAACGGCAGCCTTAACATTGAGCGGAAAGAAAGAACCGTTTGAAGGTATTTTAGGCAGTGCGGTTACAAGATATTTTGATTTTACTGTGGCTATGACCGGATTAACTCAAAAAGAAGCGGAAAAGAATTGTCAAAACATAATAACAGCAACTGTTACAAAAGAGGATATTGTATCTTTTATGCCTAACGCAAAAAGTATTACAGTAAAAATTGTTGCTTGTAAAGATAACGGAAAAATCCTCGGAGCACAGGCAATTGGCTGCGGTGATGCTATTCAAAGAATAAACTCAATTGCTGCACTTTTACAAACAAAAGGTACGGTTTTTGACCTTTTGAATTTGGATTTACCCTATGCCCCGCCATATTCTCCGACAATTGACCCTTTGCTTTCCGCCGCTCAGATAATCTTTAATAAAGCAAATAAATAATTGTTACTTAACCTCGTTAACTCTTTTATAAATGTCTTTTTTATTTGCCTTGCACAAAAGGGAAATTATTAAAGAAATGTCCTTTGCCGTATATCCTTCCTTTAAGAGTTTTTTTATTTCATCATCATAATTTTGCCTATTTTGAGAAACGGTTTTATACAAAATCCCGACTATTTCTCCTTTTAGCGTATTTTCTTTATAATAGTCTAAAACATTTTGAACTGTATCGAATTTAATCTCTTCAAACTTTTTTGTCAATTCTCGTCCTATTGCAATTTTTTGTTCGGAACCCCTTTTTTCAATTATATTTTCAAGTGTTTCAATTAATCTGTTAGGAGATTCGTAAAATACCAAATCTGTATCAGAGAATTTTTCAAACAGTGAAGCTTGTTCATTCTTTGAGCGAGGTAAAAATCCGCTGAAACAAAAGATTTCATCATCTCTCGGTACACTTGCAAGAAGTGTTGTTATTGCACATGCTCCGGTTATATTTGTGGTTTTAATCCCTTTTTCATAGAGTTTTTTTACAATTATCTTACCCGGGTCAGAAATACATGGTTGACCGGCATCGCTAATTAAGGCAACTGTTTTACCTTTGTTAATATAATCTGATATTTTTTCCGAAGCTTCCTGCTCATTGTGTTTTTGATATACCATAAGGGGTTTTTTTATATTTAAAGACGACAATAGTACCGCACTTACCCTTTTATCCTCGCATGCAATAATATCGGCATTATTAAGTGTTTCAACCGCTCTTTTTGTAATATCGGATAAATTCCCGATAGGTGTTGCAACCGTATAAAATTGTCCTTTTCCCATAATTTATATTTACCTCATCTTTAAATTATATCATATTTTTCAAAATGCAACAGAAATTTTATTACAAGTGTAATAAATACTATATTTAGTTTTATTACAAAAGTAGCAAAATACGTAAATTCAAGCGGTCTCAATGTTTTTATATATATAGATGATATATTACAAATGTAATAAAAAGGTTTTCTATGCAGCGGGTATTAAATCAAAATTTAACAAAATCAAATGAGGGCATCAAAGATTCCTTGATTTTAATATTGTTAATTTCCGTATTTTCCACACAGAATTTATTTATGATAAATAAGGTTAACTCCGCAGAATATAAAGTAAAGCAAATCAAAAATTCAAATCTGATTTTGGATAAGAAAAAAATAAAAGAGCCGCCAAAACCCAAAATTGATATAGCACAAGAATCGAAAAAATGGGAAGCGGGAGTAAGAAATCGTTATAAATACGGCAAAATAAAAACTATTGATGAGGGAATAAAACATATCAGCGTAACAAAATACATTAATAATCGTCCCGTAAGAATAAATGTAGTTGAAGTAAATAAAACTATAAATCCTAATATTAACTTTTCTCCGGCATTAGCCAAACAAGATACTTTAAGTTCAAAATCCAACATCAGAAAAATCGCACAAGAAAATAATTCTATCATCGCAATAAACGGAAGTTTTTTCAAACCGCAAAGCGGTATCCCTCTCGGGTCTTTGATGATAGACGGAAAATTATTAACAGGTCCTATGTATAACAGAGTGGCTATGGGTATTTTTGAAGATGAGTTAAAAATTGAGAGAGTTGAATTAAACGCAGTTGCACAAAACAAAGATTACACGTTAAAAATTGACAATATAAATCAGCCGAGGATGCTCTCTACATACGTTTTGATTTATACAAGAGAATGGGGAGAATATGCTCCGCCATCACCTCAATATGGTATGCAAGTTGCTATTAAAGATAATCAAGTTATTGAATTTTCAACAAACAGATTGCAAATCCCTGATAACGGGTATGTAATTGTCGGGCCGAAAGATAAATTAACGGAACTTGCAGCACAAAAAAATGTTAACGTAAAACTCAATACAAACCCGAATTGGGACGGAGTAAAACACATAATCAGCGGCGGACCTTATTTAATCAAAAACGGAGAGATATTTGTTGATGTAAAAGAGCAAAAACTAAATTCCATAACAGGCAGAAACCCAAGAACCGCAGTCGGGATAACACAAGATAAAAACCTTGTTTTGATTACTGTTGACGGCAGAGAAGAATCATCAGTAGGAATGACTTTAACTGAGTTGGCTTATTTTATGAAAGAAATCGGTTGTGTTGAGGCAATGAACCTCGACGGAGGGGGTTCAAGCGTAATGTATGTTGACGGAAATATAGTTAACAATCCATCAATAAAAGGCGGAATCGCAATTTCAAACGCATTTACCGTTTCAGTTAACAAAGAAAGAATTTCTATGACAGAAGAAAAATAAAACAGAAATAAATTATTATCTATCAGTTCAAGTGCCTGACCTTGCTTATTTATTTTGTCCTGCTCAAACTGGGGAAGGTAAACATGTACAATAATGACATGAAAATAAACCACGTCATTCTGAAACATAAAACGTGGAAACTGTACTTGATTTAACTATTTTCAGAATCTATTTTAAATTAACCAAAAATTATTTTGTCCTGCTCGGACGGAGGAAACTTTTTGAAAAAGTT
>JAFSWA010000096.1 GCA_017444705.1 bacterium | reverse complement strand
TTCTCCGGTTTGTTTGTTCAAAGTATAAATTGAAAAATCAGTTACATAAAAAAATTGAGAAAAAACGTGTGTGAGTTGTTGAATAATCTTTATAGGCTCTGTATTATCAAAAAGAGCTTTTGTTATCATAGATAAAAAATTTAGTTCATCAATCTGCATCATTTATAACATTTCCTTAAATATCTTTTTAGCTTCGCATTTTTTTATATTTTTGTTGTATTCCTTATCGGATTCATATTTGATTTTTGCTTTACCGTTTTTGAAAATAATATACTGTTCTTCTTTTTTAGGCTTTTCTTCTTCTTTCTTTTCAAAAAGTTTTTTCCAAAATCCCTTTTTTTGTTCTTTTTGTTGAACAGTATTTATTTTTTGTGAATTTATCTCTTTCATTATAGCATTTTTTTTGTTTGTGTCATTAAGTAATTCATTTAAATAAAGTACGGTTTCATTATCATCTGAATTAACAAGCATTCCGGCTTTAACAAACTCATTTATTGCAGCATCATATTCTTTCATTCCGTCGAGAAGAATTGCCAAGTTCAAATGAGCTTCGTAATTATGCGGAGCAACTTCAATAGCTTTACAGTACGACAAACCTGCTTGTTTTGTGTTACCCAAAAGGTGATGAGTTAAACCCAAATTATACAAAACATCATAATTATTTTTCTTTTTCAATTTAAATCTATTTTCTGCCTCGTATGCCTCAACCGCTTTATTATAAGCTATAACTGCTTCTTTCAAATATTGATTATCTTTCAGCCTGTCTTTTGGCGCAAACATTGTTTTACCTCTGTATGCAAGCCCCATATTATAATATGCGTTAATTTTATTTTCCTTTACAGACCTTTTATTATTGTAAATTAGAGGGATAACGACAATTCTTTTTTTTGTGGTAGTTATTTCTTTATAATTTTCGATGGCATCATCATATCGTGATAATTCATCAGCTTCCAAAAGTCCGAGATTCATTCTGCATTCTATGTAATCAGGTTTATATTGAAGAGCTGATTTGTACTGTTCCAAAGCATCTGAATAATCCTCAAAAATTACATAAATATTAGCAAGATTACACCTTGCCTGATAATGTTCCGGATACCTTTTTAATCCTTTATTATAGAATTTTACCGCATTGGTCAATTCTTTTGCAATATCGGCATCTTTTTCCATGCTTTTTTCAAGAGCTTTATCCCCTTGATATATATTATAAACTCCGATAGCTTTATCTCTCTGTCTGTTACACCAGTTTTTCCATGGCGAAATAAAGAAATATCCGACCACCGCTAATATTATCAGTGTTATTGGTATCAGATTTATAATTAATTTAAAAAGTTTTTTCATTCTCTAATTTTAGCCTGTTTCTATCTGTTTGTAAAAAATTTTACAATTTCTTCTTCTAATATATTCATATCAATTTTTTCAGTAATTTCCACTTCTCTTTTTGAAACGGGGATAATAAAATTGATTTTATTATTTTCGTTTTTCTTATCATGTGTCATAGCTTTTTTAACCGTAGAAACATTGATTTTCGGAATATCTTCAATTGGAGATAAAATATCCATAAGTTTATAAGCATTGACTCTGTACATATCATCTATAATTTTTCTCGCAACGGAATAATTGAACATTATTTTCATACCGAGAACCACTGCTTGACCGTGGGTTATGCGTTTAAAGTCGAGGGCTTTTTCAATTCCATGCCCTATTGTATGACCAAAATTCAATATTCTTCTTTTTCCGCTCTCTTTTTCATCCGCTCTCACGACAGCGGCTTTCAATTCGCAGCAAGTTTTAATTATTTTTATCATTATTTCTTCGTCATTCGCTAATATTTTATCGGTATTTTCGAGCAGAAACGACGCAAAATTAATATCCCGCAACAATCCGCAGTTTTTTTCGATAAATCCGTATTTCAAGACTTCTCCGAATCCGGAAGCCAACTGTTTTTTATCGAGAGTTTTAAGAGTATTTATATCTGTAAAAACAAGTTTTGGCTGATAAAAAGCTCCTATAAGATTTTTGCCGAATCTGTTATTAAACCCTGTTTTTCCGCCGACGGAAGAATCAACCATAGCCAAAAGCGTAGTAGGAACTTGTACAAAATCAATACCTCTTAAATACGTAGCTGCGGCAAACCCTGCCATATCTCCGACAACCCCGCCTCCGAGTGCAATTATTGCATCTTTTCTCTCTAAACCGATTTCACAAGCTTTATCCAAAATTTTTTCATAACTTCTTATGTTTTTGAAAATTTCACCATCGTCTAAAACAACAAAAAAAACATTTTCTCTTTCAAAGAATTTCCCATACATTTTTTTTACGGTTGTATTAGTTACAACAAGATATTTCTTTGACTTTGTATATTTTTCAATATAATTAAAAACTTCATTTAGGATATTACTTCCTATAATTATAGGATATTCTCTTGTTTTTCCTTCAATTTTAAGGTTAATTATCTCTGTTTTCATTTTTATATATTTCCTCTATTTTTTTTGCGGTTTTTTCTACATCAATGTTATTTACATCAATAATAAAATCTGATTTTTTATAATTTTCTTCTCTTTTATTTAAAAGTTCACTCAACTTTTCTTTCGGATTATCACATTTCAACAAAGGTCTGTCATTTGAACCTTTTAATCTTTCAAAAAGTATATTTACATCAGCCTTCAAATAAAAAATAAGAGAATTTTTCTTAGCTTTATCAAAATTAAAATTATTTTCCAGACTGCCGCCTCCAAGAGATATTATCTGATTTTCACGCTCCAACAATTTATCAATAAGATGCTTTTCTATGGTTCTAAAATACTTTTCTCCTTTTATTTCAAAAATTTTATTAACAGATAAGTTTTCTCTTTCAACTATTAAAATATCAACTTCTGCAAGTGTAAAATCCGGAAAGATATTTTTTAAACAGACGGCAACACTTGTTTTACCCGATCCCGGTAAACCGGTAAGAATTATATTTTTCACGATAATCTTTCTCCGATTTTTAAAGAATAATTTTTAAAATTAGTCAATGTTTCATCAACGGAATCACCGCCGAATTTTTCAAGATATTCATCACATAAAATTATCGCAGTCATAGCCTCTGCAACAACCGCACATGCCTCAACAGCACAAGTGTCCGAACGTTCAAAATGAGCCTCAATAGCCTCTTTTGTGTTTAAATTCACTGATTTCAAAGGAGTTTTCATTGTAGGAATAGGCTTCATCGCCAATGTAACTACAATAGGTTCACCGTTTGACATTCCGCCTTCTATTCCGCCTGCATTATTTGTCGGTCTGATAATTTTCCCGTTTTCAAGTTTTATTTCGTCATGCATTTTTGACCCGACTGTTACAGCACATTCCTTACCCAAACCGATTTCAACAGATTTTACAGCACCTATTGACATTATAGCTCTTGCCAAATTTCCGTCTAATTTTCTGTCCCAATTAACAAAAGAACCTACTCCTGCAACTACATTGTAAGCATAAACTCTTATTAAACCGCCCAAGGTATCACCTTTATTTTTTGCCTGCAAAATTATATCATCAACGGCATTTTCATTTTGTGCGTCAATTCCTCCTATTGATAGAATTTTCGATTCTGTCTTAACTCCAAATTTTTCAAGAAACTGTTTTGCCACAGACCCGACAGCGACTCTTGTTGCGGTTTCTCTCGCACTTGAACGTTCCAAAATATCTCTTATATCTTCTGCTCCGTACTTTAAAGCACCCGCCAAATCAGCATGCCCCGGACGAACATTTGTTATCACTTTTTCTTTGACCTTTTCAGATATTTCAGGGTCATTTAAATTAAGGGCTTCTACACTCATCGGGATTTTCCAATTTTCAAAATCTGTGTTTTTAATAAGCATAGATATCGGAGAACCCGTAGTTTTTGAAAATCTTATACCGGAAAGAATCTCAACTGTATCAGATTCAATTTGCATTCTTCCGCCTCTGCCTTTACCTTGCTGACGACGTTTTAAATCTTCGTTAATTCTTGCCGTGCTTATATCAAGCCCTGCAACCATTCCTTCAATAATTGCACAAAGACTTTTTCCGTGTGATTCACCCGCTGTTAAAAATCTGAATTTCATAATTATATTATAACGGTTTTTTATTGTAATTGTCAAAATAATTAATAAATAAAAACGGGGGCATGAAATAATGCCTCCCGCTTATAAAAATAATATGATAATTAGTTTTTATCTCTGTCTATAATTTTATTATCTTTTATCCAACTGAACAGTGAGCGGAGTTTTTTACCGACATGTTCAACGAGATGATCTTCCCCTTTTGCTTCGAGTTCTCTGAATCTCTTTCCGCCTGAATTTAATTCGTTCAGAAATTCGTTCGCAAAAGAACCATCCTGAATTTCAGATAAGATTTTTTTCATTTCTTTTTTTGTTTCAGCATTAATTAATCTCGGACCTCTTGTTAAATCGCCGTATTCGGCAGTGTTTGAGATTGAATATCTCATATCCGATAAACCGCCCTGATTCATCAAATCAACAATTAATTTCATTTCATGCATACATTCAAAGTAAGCCATATATGGTGAATATCCCGCTTCGACGAGAGTTTCAAAACCTGCCTGAATCAAAGCTGAGCATCCGCCGCAAAGAACAGCCTGTTCGCCGAACAAGTCGGTTTCTGTTTCTTCTCTGAAAGTGGTTTCAATGATTCCCGCACGACCTGCACCGATTGCACCCGCATAAGCAAGAGCAACCTGTTTTGAATCGCCGGTCGGGTCTTGATAAACAGCGATTAAACAAGGAACACCTTTGTTTTCCTGATATTCGCTTCTTACGGTATGACCGGGTCCTTTTGGTGCAACCATTATTACGTTTACGTCAGCGGGCGGAACGATTTTTTTGAAGTGAATATTGAACCCGTGAGAGAACATAAGATACTGCCCCGCTATCAAATAGGGTTTTATTTTTTCTTCATAGACTTTTGCCTGAATTTCATCAGGAATAAGAATTTGAACAATATCAGCCCATTGTACTGCATCTTCAATATTCATAACCTTTAAGCCCTCAGCTTTTGCCTTTTGAGCAGATTTGCCGTCAGGTCTTAATCCGATAACCACATCACAACCCGAATCACGAAGGTTGTTAGACTGCCCGTAACCCTGCGAACCGTATCCGATTACAGCAATTTTCTTGTCTAAAATCTTGTTTTTGTCAATGTCTTTGTCCAAATAAATTTTTAATTCCGGAAGTACTACCATAATTTATCTCCTTTTTTTATAATAGTGAATTTATATTTTTATGTTACCATAAAAAAGAGAAACAAGAAAAATATTAACAATTAATTAAGGATTACATTATGCACGAAATATTTCAAGGTATACAAAATTGGTTAATGAACCATGGTGCATTAGGTTTAGGTTTAAATGCATGGTTAGAAAGTTTTATACCTTTTCCTCCGCCGGATATTTTACTGATAGGAATGGATTTGACAGCTCCGCATAAAGCACTTTTTTATGCTCTAATTGCAACCATTGGCTCGGCTTTTGGCGGATTTACCGGTTGGCTGTTTGGCAGAATCGGAGGCAGACCTCTTTTTAACTGGATGTTCAGAAAGAAAAAAGATTTATTTGATACCGTTGAAGAGAACTATAAAAAATATGGAGTTATCGCAGTCGCTATGGCAGCTTTAACTCCCGTTCCGTATAATATCTTTGCATGGGCAAGCGGTATTTTAAATATGAATCCTCTTCTATTTACATTGATAAGTATTTTCGGAAGAGGTGCAAGATTTTTTGTAATATCAATTTTGCTTTTGCTCTTTGGCGAAACAGTTAAAAAATATTTCTTACCGATTTTCATTGTTATTTTTATTTTACTTTTGGCTTTTTATATTGCCGGTTTTTTCTTTATAAAGAAAAAAGGCAGCAAAAAAGATAAAAACAACAAAATATAACACTGCAAAATTATTGAATCCGAATAGATTCTGTCAGCTTTTTAACAATCAATCAATCACTACATTAAATTTCGGATTACATAAAGAATAAAAAAAGACACCCTTTTCGGGTGTCTTTTTTCAATTTACGAAAGTACCAATCTCGGCTCATAACGGAGATTCTTTCGTCTGTGGCTTAATGTGCCATTTTGCTTAATCTTTCGGGGATAAAAATTAATCCCAAATACATAACCAATGCAATAAACGATAAACCTAAAAAATTAGCTAACATATAACGCTCCTTCTTTATGCCTACAATAATATTATAACACTTTTCAAAAATTTTTCCATACATTATAATCATGATTATGGATAATTTTTACATTAAAGAATTACTCAAAAATCTTTGTTGTTCCGACTGCGGGGCGGATTTCGACCAATTTAAAGTTTTAAGACAAGAGGGTAATCTTCTTGTTATAAACTTAACCTGCCCTAAGTGCGGAAAAGATTTCGGTACATGTATGTTGTCAATGTGCGAGTCCCCAAAGGGAGATGTTGTTGCTCTTGATTTGCAGGACGGACCGGATTTGATTACTGCTGATGAAGTTATTGATGCTAATATTTTGATTAAAGATTTAAAATCCTTCCGTTTTTAACAAATTTTAAGCACTGAATGTTTTATAAGACGATTCCACGTTCTTTGTGATTACCTGAGACACGGAATCCATTTCCGTCTGAATGGCGTTACGTTCGGTTTCCAACTGCCTTAATCTGATTTCAAGCAGCTTGTCTTGCTTTTGGAATTTAGACATTAAATACTCATATTCAGCTTCTGCTGCTGCATCATCAGATGTATCAAGAACATCTTCAATATAACCGACTGAACTCCATGCCTGATTTACTGACCATCCGTCGTTACCGTTTGTATCATGTTTTTGTATAAACCAGTCACCGTTTCTGAGCTTTTCTTCCAAATATTTTGAATCGACACAGTACGGGTCAACATTATATTTTCCGAAAACTTCGGTATAATCAGCTTTCGGCATTTCGGGAACAACAATTTTATCATCTTTATCATAAAGTCTGATTTCCAAATCTTTCATCGTTGTAAGATTTTCGAAAGTCAATTCCTGATATTGTTCATTAACCTTGTCTATGAGAGTGTTGTATAATCTCCAATACTCAGTATCCGTATCATCATCAGGATTTTCAGCCCTCATTTTTGTAATGAAAGTTGCCTCGTCATAAGGAATTGTAACCCATTCATAGCCGCCTTCATCATCGGTTCTTTTGGCTCTCATTTCCCAATTGCCGTTTATTAAGTTGTCATAAAGTTTTGTATTGTCTTTTGCATCCTCAGTTATATTATACTTACTGATTATAGCTTGAATTTCCTCATCACCGCTCGGATAATTCGGAACAATAATATTTCCGTTTGTGTCAACAATTCTGCATTCCGCGCCGGGATTTTCAGTATCATCAATTGGATTAACCAAATCCCAATACGTCAACTGTTTATCAACAGTGCTGTTGTCACCGTCATTAAACAAAAACATTCTGTTTGACATTTTGTCATTATAGTTTTTTGTAAAAGTTGTTTGCTGATCAGCCAAAGACAACCTTTGCTGGTTAATCTGCTGTGCTTCATATTCAATATTGGATTTTCTTGCGGTTAAACCCAAGAACCTTGCTTGTGATGCTGCTAAGCCCATTTGGTTTTATACTCCATTAACTATATATTTGTATTAATTTTATCGGCATTTTTGTCAAAAAACTTTAATATTTTTTTAATAAATGTTACGAAATTGTTACAATTTTTGTAAAAATTTTTATTTTTCAGCAATATTTGAATCACATAATACTTATAATAAATGTAGGTGAATCGTGATAAACAGTATTTGTGGAACAAATTTTAATAATGTGTATGGGACTAAACAGATTGCCGTTAATAAGAAAACAGCAACTAATTCTGTAAGAGTCCCTTCTGAGAATTTACTTGAGAAGAAAAGTAATGTTTCATTCGGCTCATACAGAATTATCAGAACGGAAATGACCCCTAATGAGAAGAAAATTTATTCAAAAGTTGCTTCTGCTCTGCCACAAAAACAAAGATTCCAAATAGAAAATCTTTTGAGAAGAGGGATTTTACTTGATTCTCGTTCTAATGATAATACTACGGTTTTAGATAATTTAAACAAAATTCTTGAAGAAAAAAGAGCAAGAGGTCTTGATAAGAAAATTGTGTTATCAGAATTGGTAAATACATTGAATAATCCTTTTGTAATCACACAAAAATTCGGAGATATTCCTGATAAAGAATTAATCGACATAATAAAACAGCCCGGAAAATATAAGCCGCAGGCAGATTCAAAAGTTGAGCAATATAATTCATCGATAAAAAATGTTCATTCATGTGCTTGTGTTGCGGCAAGTATTGAATTTGATCTTGCGACAAAACAACCCGCTGAATTTGCAAGAATTGCAAACGGTCTTACTTCGGAAAATATCTGTGCTGAAAAAAAACTTAAAATGACTGATATCGCACCATCATGGACAGAAGCATCATGGTTTTTAAATGAATTCAAATCTGATTATGTAAGAAACAATTGGGATAATATAACCGTAAAAATGGCACCTGACAGAAACGCTATTGTTAGGGCAAGAATACAAATGACGAATAAAGACCCTAATGAGCGTTCGTTGATTGACGTTTTAATGCAGTCAACCTTTATGAACATAGGTTCCCAACAAACATATAATTCCTTAACCGATAATCGTACCGGTAAATTTAATACTGATAATACCGGTCTTACAGATATCGAAAAAAGTTTTGCGGAAGCTGTTTCCACAGGTAAAAACAAATATTCTATCACCTACCAACAGATGAATGATGACGGATTTATCACCGGTTATGAGTGCGGACCCGAAAAAGTAAAAAAACATATCACGGATGCCTTGAAAATGGGAGAAAATGTAATAATAGGTTATACCCAGCAAGATGAAAACGGAAAAGTAATAAACGGGCATGAAATCACTATTGTCGCAGTTGAAAAAGATGAAAACGGAAAAGAAATTTTTGTGTGTAACGATACCGATGACGAATCTGATTTGCCGGTAAGATATTACGTTAATGACCTTTTGCCCGCAATTCATCACGCCGGTTTACCCAAAGAAGTTTTAAAAAACGATAAAGAACTTTTACCGAGCGAATACGAAGCAATTGACTATTACAAATCACTTCTGAAAAATAATGCGGCATAAAATTTGAGCTTCGTTAAAGATATGCAAGAAAAATTATTCCGTAAAATTGTTATTTACGTTCAGGGATACAAAAAAACAACCTAAAACGATGTTTTTTAAAAATTCCAGCAGATAATATAATTTTTACAATGCATAAAGCGGGGCTTTCTCAAAGCCCCGCTTTATTTATTATTTTATACTTAGTTGTTTCCGGATATCATATTGAAGAATACGTCTATCATATTTCCGATTTTTTCAACGATAGTTTTGACACCGTCAACAACTTCTTCGACAATTCGTTTAAAGCTTCCTACGAGGCTTGTATCGTTGCCGTATTCGTCGGTACGGGCATTTCCGTCTTCACCGAGGACTTTGTCATATGAAGTCGAAATTTCTGTTACGCCCATTTCTTCAAGAGTTTTCCATTCCTGAGGGTGGTCAACTTTGCCGTCGCCGTTCATATCAGCCCATAAACGAAGTTGCGAATAGACTGAATCATTTTTGTCGATTTTACCGTCGCCGTTTTCATCATATTTTGCAAGTTCGAGGAACCCGTTTTCCGAACCGTTTTGGTCGCCAAAGAGTTCAGCACCGCTGTTGACCTGACCGTCGCCGTTCTTGTCGAGGACTAAGAACGCATCATCAAAATCATCTTGTTTTGCCGTCCATGCTGTTTTATCGGCAGTTCCGTCGGCATCAAGGTCAAAGTCCGTACCGTCATCAACAGATGTGAATTTGAATCCGTTATCTTTTAAATCGAGGACAAGAGGAGAATATTTTCTATGGATACCGCTTACATCATAAGTACAACCATCTATTGTAATTGTTCCTGTTATTCTACATAGTTCATTACTGGTACAATTATTATTACTACCGACTTGTATATCTCTGGTATTTTCAGTAATAGATATACTTGAGCCATCTATTTTCTGGTATTTTTGACTTGCAATAGTTGTATTATTTATTTTAGCTATTACATTACCGTTACTATCTATTAAATATGAACTAACATTTCTGATAGACGGATATGTAATTGGAGTACTTGCATATTCACAGTTTATTTCCTGATATTGGTTAGTTGTTCCTGTTCTCAATCTTACACATTGAGAAGTATCAGAATTATCGGGGAAATAAGCATAATCATCATTTTTACTCATTCTTGCAGTAAGCAAGCTTCTATTTAAATAGCCTAAATTTACGGCATCAAGGATAACATTATTTAACGACCGACCACCGCGGACATCATACTGTATTTTATAAACAGTTCCGTAATTTGGACAGCAGTGGTATTCAGCACCTCTTATACCACTACCTTGTAATACTTTTCCTCCACTGCATGATGCACATTTGTCTGCATCTTTATTAAATACCGCACCGCCGTTTGCTGCTAACTTAACTTTACTGCTGTCGCACGGATAAGAATATGTTTTTTTACATTTATCATTATCTGTTGAAACAGACTCATTCCTTAAATTAGAATCATAACTATCATTTTTATTTACTTTATCATATGAAGAACAAGCACAATTTAATTTATTATTATCGTCCGCACCTGTTCCTTGTACGGTAGAATATCTGTTTGTTCCGCCTTGTAAGCCAGGTTTACAAATATATGTATAATTACAAGAACTGTCAGGATTATCACTTCTTGTTACTGTATTTGTATCATATTTTTTATTGTACGTTGAGTTAATCGTTCCCGTCTTACAAGCACAATTTAATATATTATTATCATCCGCACCTGTTCCTTGTACGGTAGAATATCTGTTTGTTCCGCCTTGTAAGCTAGATTTACAAGTATATGTATAATTACAAGAACTGTCAGGATTATCACTTCTTGTTACAGTA
>JAFSWA010000095.1 GCA_017444705.1 bacterium | reverse complement strand
TGTCCTGAAAAATTTCAGCCAAATCGGCGGCTTGATAGCCGTTCAAAATTTCTTGAAGTGCTTCTAAATTCTCATCTTCAAGATATTCCTTTATTCTTTCTGTTGCATTATCAAGATTTATCATAATTTCATTATAAATTAAATATCGAATTTTGAAAATAAATTTTTGCAAATATTTAAACCTTATATTTTTGTATTAAAATAAAGATAATAAAGGAAATTTTATGACAACAAAGCAGATAGTGGCAGTCGTGGGACGACCGAATGTAGGTAAATCAACCTTTGTAAACAGGTTGATTGGTTCACGTTCGTCTATTGTTGACGATTTACCGGGAGTTACCCGTGACAGAATTTATTTTGATGTCGAATGGTTAAACAAAGAATTTACCGTTATTGATACGGGCGGAATTATCCCCGGCGACGAAGATGAAATAATGTTGAATATTTTTTCGCAAGCACAACTTGCTTGTGATGAAGCAGATAAAATTATTTTTATTGTTGACGGAAAAGACGGATTAAACCCCATAGATTATGATATTGCCAATGTTTTGAGAAAATCCGGCAAAAAAATTTTCTTAGCCGTAAATAAAATAGATTCAATTAACTCAATTGATAATATTTCGGAGTTTTGGGCTTTATCAATGGGAGAACCGATAGCGATTTCAGCAACACACGGCTCCGGAGGAATAGGTGATTTGCTGGATATGATTACGGAAGATATTGAACCGAGCGACGAATTATCAAACGAAGCAGGAATAAAAATAGCTATCGTCGGACGTCCGAATGTCGGAAAATCCTCAATTACAAATGCCCTTTTGGATAAAAACAGAGTCATTGTTTCAGATGTTTCCGGAACTACAAGAGATTCCATTGATTCAAAAATAATTTTTGAAGATAAAGAATATACTCTTATTGATACAGCAGGAATAAGGAAAAAATCAAAAGTTGACTGGGGCGTCGAAAAATTTGCGGTCGATAGAGCAATTCGTTCAATAAGAGAGGCTGATGTTGCAGTTTTGGTTATAGATGCAACAGAGGGTATAACAGATCAGGATAAAAAAATCTCATCTATTATTCAGGAAGCCGGTAAAGCTATGATTTTGGCTGTAAATAAATGGGATTTAGTTGAAGATAAAAAATCAAATACACTTTCAAATTATCAGAAAAAATTAGAAAATGATGTTCCGTTCTTGGATTTTGTTCCGAAAATTTTCATAAGTGCGTTAACAAAACAACGCCTGACTTCAATATACAAAGAAGCTGATAATGTTTATGCTCAGTGGAAAAAGAGAGTTTCGACGAGTCTGTTGAATAAAGTTATAAACGATGCAATTCAAATGAATCAACCCTCATCAATAAAAGGCAAGAGATTAAGGATTTACTATACAACGCAGGTTAAAGATTCTCCGCCTACATTTGTATCATTTGTAAATGACCCGAAATTGTTACAAGACCACTATAAACGTTATCTTGAAAAACAATTAAGAGAAGCTTTCGGGTTCTTTGGGACGCCAATAAGATTCAGTATTAGAGAGAAGAAATGCAAAGAATAATGTTTGAAAATATATTACCGATAATTATAACAGCGATTTTAGCGTATTTAGCCGGTTCCGTTCCGACAGGGTATATCGTTGTAAAATTAGCCAAAAATGAAGATATAAGAGAAATAGGCTCCGGTTCGACAGGAGCAACAAACGTAAAAAGAGTAATGGGCAAGAAATGGTTTTTTATTGTACTTCTTCTTGACGCAATAAAAGGCATTATCCCTGTTTTACTTGCAAGGACATATGTTATGCCATATTCTGATATAGGATTAGCTCCGGTTATAGCTGCAACAGCAGTTATTTTAGGACACAGCAAATCAATATTTTTGAAATTTACCGGCGGAAAATCGGTTGCGGCGGGAGTCGGAACAATAATAGCACTTTCTTTGCATGGCGGGCTTTTGATTGCTTCAATTTGGGCATTGATTACTTATACAACAAAATATGTTTCATTAGGGTCTATTATTGCACTTGCACTGTCACCTGTAATAATGTATTTGTTTAATGCTCCTGTTTGTTATATTATTTATTGTGTCGCAGGTGCAATTTATATAATTTATTTACACAGAGAAAATATAAAAAGGCTTATTAGAGGCGAAGAAAACAAAGTTAGAGAATAAAACGGATTAAGGATAAAAAAATGAAAGAAAAACTTGAACAATTTTTAAAATCAGCATTGGACAAAATTCAAAAAGCTGAAACATCAGATGATTTAGAACAAATTAAACTTGAATTTTTAAGCAGAAACTCAGAACTTAATGCAATAAAAAAGAATCTTAAAGATTTAAGCATAGAGGATAAGAAAATAATCGGTGCTTTGGCGAATTCGGTTACTAAACAAATTGAAGATGAATTAAATACAAAGAATGAAATTATTTATAAAAAAGAGCTTGATGAAAAATTAAATGCGGAAAGTATCGATATTACTTTACCGGGGACATATAACCCGACAGGAAAAATTCACCCGCTTACTCAAACAATTAACGAAATTACAACGATATTTCAGGGAATGGGTTATTCGTTGGTAAATAATGAAAATTCGCCTGAGGTTGAAACTGAATATTTTAACTTTGATATGTTGAATTTCACAAAAGACCACCCTGTCAGAGATACACAAGATACTTTCTATACAAATGTGGCACCGAATGTTATTTTGAGAAGCCAAACCTCTGATTCGCAAGTCAGACAAATGCTTTCTCAAAAACCGCCTATAAGAGTAATTTCCCCGGGACGTGTTTATCGTAATGAAGCTATCAGTGCAAGAAAAAGCAACATGTTCCATCAGGTTGAAGGACTTTTGGTTGATAAAAATATTACAATGGGCGATTTAAAAGGAACTCTGAATGAATTTATAAGACTTTATTTCAAAGGTTCAAGACCTACAAGATTTCGTTCAAGTTTTTTCCCGTTTACTGAACCCTCAGTTGAAATCGACGTGCAATGTATTATGTGTAACGGCAAAGGATGCAGAACATGCGGCGGTTCAGGCTGGCTTGAAATTTTAGGAGCAGGCATGGTTGACCCTAATGTACTGAAAGGTGTCGGAATTGACCCTGAGGTATATTCGGGCTTTGCATTTGGTATGGGCGTTGAAAGATTAGCTATGCTCAAATGGTCGGTTGATGATATTCGTTTATTCTTCAATAACGATAAAAGGTTTTTGCAGCAGTTCTAAAAATGTCAACATTTTCGATAATTATATTTATCATATTTATTGTCGTATTTGGAATAACGGCAATGATTTTTTCTGATGAAATAGAAAAGTCACCTCATCCCAAATGTGCAAATTCAAAAACTAATGTGCTAATTGATTTTTTATATGTATGCTTAATATTTTTTTGCGGTTTTTTTATTATAGGCAATAAATTAATAAAATATATAAAGAAAAAATCCGATAAAGTAATAACCTTAGAAGAAGATGATGAATATGATTATGAAGACGAAATTGATATTAGCATGACAAAAAGCAAAAAACCGGTTGCATACGTTATAATCGGATTAATTATAGCAACAATTGTTATTCCTGTAATTTTCATATTAATATACGGATTGCCGGAATAACTTGTTGTAGCTTTACTTATAAGCCTAATTCTCAAAAAGAGCTTTTACTTCTTTACGTTTAATTTTACTTGTCGGCGTACGAGGCAAATCTTCTCTCGTAACAACTACGGAAGTCGGTCGTTTAAACGGAGAAAGCTGTTCTGCGAATAATTTAACTTCTTTTCTTGCAACAGCATTAAGCTCTTCGTCATTTTGGTATTTTTGCAGAATTTCATCTGTCGGTCTTACAACTACGCTGACATCTTCGCAACCGTCTTTTTGACCTCCTGTTCTTTTTGCCCCAAAAACACACAACTCTTTAAACATATCACTTTTTTGCAATACGCTTTCAACTTCTTCCGGAAAAACTTTTTTCCCGCCGGAAAGAACAATCATATTCTTAATACGACCTGTTATCCAAACAAAACCGTCCTCATCAATTTTTGCAATGTCACCTGTTTTCAACCATCCGTCTTGTGTAAAGACAGATTCCGTTAATTCCGGCTGATTAAAATAACCTTTCATTACATTTTGACCTTTAACTAAAAGTTCGCCGGTTTCGGGGTCAGTCTTTGCTTGAACATTAAAAAGTGCTTTACCGACAGAACCTAATCTGTAATTTTTATCAGTATTCATAGTTACAACAGGACTTGCTTCCGACAAGCCGTAACCTTCATAAATTTTTAAACCGATATTATTGAAAAACTTACCTACTTCAATATCTAACGGAGCACCGCCGGAGAGAAATCCTTTGAATTTTCCGCCGTATTTTTTGTGAATACGTTTGAATGCTAATTTCTTAAACCATTTCCATTTAACAACTTTTGCTATTTCATAAGCGGTATTAAAATATAGTTTTTGCCATTTTGACATTTTGTTTATTTCTGATTCAATTGAAACTTTTAATAATTTTAAAAAGGCGGGAACAACAACCATAAATGTTATCTGTTTTTCCGTCATAATTGCAAAAAGGTCTTTCGGCTTTAAACTTTTTGAATAATAAATTGCAACACCCAAATTCAAAAAAGACAAAAATCCGACTGTCAGTTCAAAAAGGTGATTCATCGGCAAAATTGATAACAGTCTGTCATTAGGACCCAAATCAAAACATTGACCGACAGCATCAACCTGTGCCAAGATATTTTTAAAAGTTATTTCAACACCTTTGGGTTTTCCTGTTGTTCCGGAAGTATAAATAATAAATGCTGTTGCATTCAAATTTCTGTGACGCCATTTTCTTCCCGGTTTATCACCAATTGTGTAAAGACTCGGAACCTCTTTATTTACACCGTTATCATCAATTAGAATTATATGCTCTATTGACGGTATAACCTCTTTCAATTTCTTTGCGGTTTCAAGATAAGCACTTGAAACAAGCATAACAGTAGGAAGAGCACTTTCTAAGATGGAAGTCAATTCATAAATTGTTAACTTAATATCAAGCGGTATAATAGTAGCTCCTGCCATTGCGGAAGCAAAAAGTGCAACCCCGAATTCCGGTGTGGATTCAGACAGAATTGCAACATGAGCCCCTTTGTCTATCCCTATATCGATAAGATATCCCGCCAATCTCTTTGACAATATACTCAAACCCTTAAAAGTCAGTTCTTTCCAACCTACATGAGATTTCATCCCTAATGATATATTATTCCCAAGTTCTTCGGTTCTGTTTTCCAAAAATAGTAATACGTTATTATCCATTCAATAGTTCCTTTAATCATGGTCATTATAACATGAAAACATTTTTTATTAATTCTAATGTCTTAAAAAATCTTTACACGTTAAATAAAAATTATTATTGTATAATGTATTTATGAAGAAATTTTTATCATTATTAATAATTTTTTTTAGTATCGGTTCAAATGCAGGGTTTGCGGCAAGTTCAAACCAACTAAAAGATGAGGCGATTATGCTTTATTCCGTCAATAAAATAAACGAGGCAAAAGAATTATTTTTAAAAATTCCGATTGATGAACGTGATGCGGAGACATGGCTTCTTTTATCAAATATTTATGAAGATTTGCAAGATGAATTAAATGCAGAGAACTTTCTCCAATTTGCACTTCAAAAAGACCCAAAATATTATAAAGCCTATTATAACTTAGGGATAAGAAATTTTAACAGAGGTCAAATTGATACAGCCATTAATAATTTTAAAACCGCATTAAAATATAATAAGAAAAACAGTTATATCTATACGAATCTCGGTTGTTGCTATTTGGCAAAGAAAAATCTTTTGACTGCAAGAATATATTTTAATAAAGCTGTTACTCTAAATCCTCAAAATCCCACAAATTATTACAATCTCGCATATATTTATAAGGAAAAAGGGAAAGAGGATAAAGCACAGGAACTTATTGAAATATACAATAAACTTATGCAGGAAAAAATCAATTAAAATTGCATAAAAACCTTGTTATGCTAAAATTTATAAGAGGACGTAATGATTGATTTTATAGTAAAAATATTGCCGGAATTTGTATTAGATGCTCTAAAAGACAGTCTTAGTCTTGTTCCGTTTTTGTTCGTAATTTTTGTGTTAATTGAAGTTTTTGAGCATTATTTTTCAAACAAAATCAAGGATTTCGTAAAATATTCAAGAAGTATAGGCCCTGTTATAGGGGCTATTGCGGCAGTTGTTCCTCAATGCGGATTTTCGGTAATTGCAAGTACTCTCTATATCAGAAGATTTATTTCAATGGGAACACTTTTTGCGGTTTATATTGCAACATCAGATGAAGCAATACCTGTTTTACTTTCAAAGCCTCAATATTACAAAGAAATGATAGCAATAGTTATAATTAAATGTATTTTGGCAATAATTGCAGGATATGGCATTGACATAATTTATGAGAAAATATTCAAGAAAAAACAAATGCTGTTACTCGGAAAAGCAGACATCTCCGATAATCAAAAAGGATGCTGCGGTCATAGTATAAATGAAAGAAAGCGTGACCGTTTCATTTTTCACCCGCTCAGACACACCGCTCATATATGGGTATTCATTTTTGCGGTATGTCTTATATTAAATTGGCTTTTTGAAAAATTCGGAATAGAAAACATCCAGAATTATATGCTTCAAAATTCTGTTATTCAACCTGTTATTACGGGTATTGTCGGGTTAATACCGAATTGTGCAATTTCCGTCGTAATTACAATGATGTTTATTAACGGAGTAATTACTCTCGGCTCAACAATTTCAGGGCTTTCATCCTCTGCCGGATTAGGATTACTGGTATTAATACAAAAAAATGAAAACAAGAAAAACACACTTTTTGTTATATCGGTATTACTTATGGTCAGTATCGTTGCAGGAGTTATTGTTCAGTTAATTACAAAATAGTTTTGCCAAAAGCTTTTCTGC
Organism: bacterium; assembly: GCA_017444705.1. Lineage (GTDB taxonomy): Bacteria > Cyanobacteriota > Vampirovibrionia > Gastranaerophilales > Gastranaerophilaceae > RGIG3525. The sequence continues at coordinate 23,562 of JAFSWA010000095.1, read as the reverse complement.
CGGTGCATATCCTCCGTTTCCGCAAGCATATACAAGGTGCTGTTTGGCGTCTTTGTTATTGTTTTCTTCTATTAAAATTTCGGCAAGCAGAAAATGTGTTTCCGAATCATTAAAATAAATATCCAAACTCTTTTTCAAAAATTTTTTTGCCAAATCCGTCTGTCCGTTATTTTTCAAAACTCTTGCGGCAAGCTTAAATATTTCCGCATTAACTGTTGCAAGAATCGGAACATAATTTATAACATTTTCTATCCATTCTTTTTTACCGCACAGAAACAGATTATTCAAATCAATCTCAAAGAAATTTCTTATTTGCAGAAAAGATGGCATGTTAACCAAATTCGCTTCAAGCATTTGAACAAAAGATACAATCCACTCTTCAGCAGGAGATTCCTTTTTTAAATTCATTATAATTTTTTTTGCATTGTATAAATGTCCTAAAAAAAGCTCGCAATAAGCAACTTCTAATGGCATTGATAAGTTTGAATATAACTCTTTTGCAGTTTTGAAATCACCATCAATATAATATTTTTGTGCAAGTTTTTGATAATTTTCCGTCACTTAAAATTCCAAATTATTTTAAAAACCAAGCCCGCCCATCATTTGCTGCTGCATTATAGCTTGCATCATTTGCGGGGTTATTTGTTGTTTATTCTGACCGTTCATCATCATCATTGTTGAATAATCGTTATAATATCCGTTGTTATCATCATTAAGCAAAGAACTATATTGAGCATATTCATTGTTTATGTCACTTACGTTAAAAGTAGGATTAATACCTGCTCTTTGTAATGTTCTGAATGCTTTTCCGATTTCTTCGTCAGTAGGCATATCGTTTGTTTCTTTTATCGATGTTTCACTAAATTGATTTGCTATATCAGGATTTATACCTGTATCAACCCATGCTAACTTATCATTTACGGGTGTCACAAAAGATAAATCTTTTCCTTTATTAATTTCATCCTGATGCTTTTGAAGATTTCTTTTTAATTCTTCCCTTATGATTTCATCACTAACCTGTTTTCCGCTCTTTATAAAGTCATCCATATCAGAGCCTTTACATGATTCGGGTTTTTCAATACATGTCAGCCCTTGCATAGAATATTTGAATATCTGTGATTTACTTTCCCATGTAAAAGCACCTGCCGCTTTATAGAAATATTTTGCTTCATTTTTATACCCGAGTTGATGCAAACAAAGAGCATAGTAATAGAACAGGTATGACCATTTATCCAAAGAGGATCTCGGCACTTCTTTTTGAATTTCAAGAAGCATTTTTCTTGCCTCAGCTCCATCTTTGGCATTGCCGTCTTTCCATTTCTGATAATCATATTTTGAAACAATTTTTGCTAATTTCTCAATGCTTTTTGAATTTTCTTTATCACCCCATATTCTTTCGGCAACTTCATCCAAATCATTAATACATCCCGTAAAATTACCGGCTTTATATTTTGCTATTGCGGTTTTAAAGGTTGCAGCCTGAACATTCAACCCTATTCCCATAAACATAATTACTAAAAATGTAGCTATAATTTTCTTCATAAACCCTATCCTTATATCTATATATAGTATTAACGATTTTTTATAAAAAATCAACCCTTTAATAATATGATTTTTATTTCATATAATTTTTAATCAGTGTTTTTCCCACCAAGTTTTTAAATCGTCGAGTCCTTTTTGTGTATTCGTTTTATCGAGTATAATTTCGGCGATAGTTTTATTTGTTATATTAATTAATCCTTTAAAATCTTTATCAGCTATCGGAGGCAGAGCATTTTTGAGTTGCTTTGCACTCAAAACTCTTGTTTTTGACTGAATATCATTTTGTTCATCCGTAAAATACTCGTTTTCAAGAGTATATTTATTAACCGGCATAACAGTTGTTATTTTAGCAAATTCAAGTTGATGTTCTTCATTTGTTAAAAGTTTTGCAAATTCAACAGCGAGTTCTTTGTGTTTTGCATTTTTTGGAATAATCAGATTCATTAATGAAAAATCGTATTTTCCGTTCTTACCTGTAATTTGAGTTGAAACATCCGTTTTTTCATAAATATCCGGAGCATTTTCCTTAATTAGATTTAAAAAATTGCCGCCGCCGTTATAAAAAACTATTTGCCCTGACATATATTTTTCCAAGCTTTCTCTGTGTGTTTGAGTCAAAGATTCTTTTGGGATAAAGTCTTTTTGATAAAGCTCCTTATATCCGTTTACAAGTTCAACAGCGGATTTTGAATTTATATTTTCAGGTGTTGCCAAATCATATTTATTCAAAATTTTCAAAAATGTGTCATTTTCATTTATGGTCGGCATTGTAATATAAGCATTTGTTTTTTCAAGAGCTGTTTTTGAAAGTGCATACATCTGCTCGTAAGTTTTGGGAATATCTTTCAATCCCATTTTATCAGTAAGAGCTGTGTTATAAAAAGTTATTGCGGTTGTAGCATAAAAAGGAATTGCGTAATAGGTTTTCCCTCCGTCTGTTGTAAGACTTTGCATAACTGAGGGCAAATATTGTTCAGAGTCTTTATAAGTATATAAAGTATTTTTTTGTGCCAAAAGTGTTGAAAAATCGGGAGTTGCATTAATTAAATCAGGCGGATTATCACTCATTATTGCAGCGAGAGTTCTTTTTCCTCCCTCGGAATAAGGTATATCAACCCACGAAACCTTAATTCCCGGATGCTTATTTTCAAACTCCTTGATTATCGGAGTTATATAATCTGAAAAAGTACCCAGTTGCAGAGTCCAAAAAACGAGTTCTTCGGACTTGTTTTCGTGAACCTTATCGGTTTTTATCCATGCAAAAAGTCCGAATGCAACAAAAATTAAAATTATTATAGTTAAAACTGATTTTTTCATTTTCATGTGTTATTATAGCATTAGATTTTATTTAGGGAAATTTATGAATTTATTTGACAATTTAATTGAAAATAATAAACAAGTACCGCTGGCAGAGCTTATGCGTCCTAAGAAATTAGAAGATTATCTCGGGCAAGCTTCAATTGTCAGTCAAAATTCACCGATTATAAATCTTTTAAAGTCAAAAAGGCTTTTTTCGATTATATTATGGGGACCGCCCGGATGCGGAAAAACCACACTTGCAAGACTTATCGCAGAACAGACAGAAAGTGATTTTGTCGAACTGTCAGCCGTAACTTCCGGTGTAAAAGATATAAAAGAAGTTGTAGAAAGAGCAAGAGAAAACCTAAAATACAACAAAAAAACAGTGCTTTTTATAGACGAAATTCATCGCTATTCAAAAACTCAGCAGGACGCACTTTTGCCGCATATCGAAAACGGAACTTTCTTTTTGATAGGGTCAACTACTGAAAATCCGTCGTTCCAAGTCGTACCGGCACTCATTTCAAGAGTACAGGTTTTAAGGCTTAATAATATTGATGAAAGCAGTATGAAAAATATTGTTATAAAAGGTTTTTCATATCTCAATAAAACTTACGGAGAAATTGAACTTAAAAATTCAGTTGTGGATTTTATTGTAAAGCGAGCTAACGGTGATGCGAGAATTGCCCTTAATATAGTCGAAAATTCATACTTTTCATCAGACATAAAAGATGGTAAACGGGTTTTGAGTATTGATACAATTGAACAACTTGTTCAAATTGCAGCGTCTAAATACTCACAACAAGAACATTATGATACCGCAAGTGCTTTTCAAAAAAGCCTTAGAGGTTCTGATAAAAATGCAGCGATATATTATCTCGCGAAATTTTTGGCATCGGGAGAAGATCCAAGATTTATTGCTCGGAGAATGATTGTATGTGCTGCGGAAGATGTCGGGCTTGCTGATCCGAATGCAATGAATATTGCAGTGAGTGCTTTTCGTGCCGTTGAAACAATAGGCATGCCGGAAGGCAGAATCCCCCTTGCACTTGCTTGTGCTTATATTGCTGATGCCCCAAAATCAAATAAAGCTTGTGTTGCAATAGATATGGCAATGAATGATATACAAAGCGGGAAAGATTACCCCCCTCCAATGCATTTGAGGGACAGTCATTATAAAGATGCAAAAAAATACGGATTTGGAGAAAGTTATGTCTATACACATTCAAATCCGGAATACAAACAACAATTCATGCCTGATGAATTGATTGATACAAATTATTTTAATTGATTTTTTAATAATTGCTTTTTATGGATTCAAAAAACAAAAAGTATGATAAAATAAATTTATGGAAAACTATACAGAAAAATTACTAAACGAAATAGCAAAAAATCCGTTAGAAGAAAAAAATTACCTTGAATTGAGTAATATATATATTTCTCAAAATGATTATAACAATGCAATGGATGTATATAAAAAGTTATTATCATTCAGCCCTCTGTGCGTAGAGGCACTTATTAATGCCGGCAGTTTAGCATATTATGCAGGTGATTATGACGCTGCAATCAATTTTTTTTACAGAGCAACTGAAATAGAAACAGATAATTTTTATATTTATTTTAATCTTGCGAATGCATACTGCGAAACAAAAAAATATAATAAAGCTTTTGAATATTATCAAAAAGCATTAAAATTAGATATTGATAACTATCTCGTCTATAATTCAATAGGACTTATGTATCAAGATATGAATGATATGATTCAGGCAAAAATATATTATCAAAAAGCGATTAATTTTTGTCCGGATAATTCCGAAGCTTATATGAATATTGCAGGTATTTTTATGAAAACCGATTGTTTCAATCAGGCTCTTACAAATTATTTGAAAGCTTTTGAACTCGATAAAAATAACCAACAAACAGCTTTGTGCATAGCAAATGTTTATTCTTCTCTGAGTAATTTTAAAAAAGCTGATGAATATTTTAATATAACCGAAAATATAGCACCTTTTAATTCAAAGTGTTATATCTGTAAAGGACTTTCTTATTCTGACAGAGGGGATAATTTAACGGCTTTGGAGTGTTATAAAAAAGCTTCGGAACTATCACCCGATAATCCAAATCCGTATATACTGTCAGGTAATATCTATAATTCAATAAGAGATTATGAAATGGCTCTCGAATGTTATCAAAAAGCTGATAGCATTACCCCTAATGTTCCGTCTATAATGATATTGAGTGCTAATATAGAGGCACTTAGAGGGGATATAAAATCTGCACTTTTAACATACAGAAAAGCTGTTTCCTGTTCAAAAGAAAATGCTGAATTAAAATTGCTTTATTATGATTTGTTAAAAGATTTTATTTCAAAAAAGGGAGAAGAAAATGTTTAACGAAAATATAACAATGACAGATAAAATTATTTCCGCCCTGTCATATATAACAGGGGGATTTGCAGGGGTAATTTGGCTTATTTTTTGTGCTTTTACAAAAAAGTCTTTAAAAAAATTTTTACTCTTTAATGTATATCAGGCAATATTTTTATCATTATTTCTCTATTTTATAAATCTTTTATTTATGATGATTTATCACCTGTTAATAATGATTCCTTTATTGAACAGACTGGTTAATTCATTGTACTTTGTAATTTACACTCCGGTATATTATAATTGGTCAATAACGGGTATAATATTATTTGTCATGTATATATATTTGACGATTTTTTCATTTTTTGGAAGACTTGCATATATACCAAAGATTTCAGATATTATCATATACCAATTAAAAAAATTTTAACAAGGAGGTTTTATGAAATTTGATACAATAACAGTTCAGGGAGGAATGAATCCGGGCGATAACAGAGCTTGCATCTCTCCGCCAATTTATCAAAATACGGCATTTTATTTTAAAGATTTGGATTTCGCTGCCGATTTATTTGACTTGAAAACAGCGGGCGATATTTATACCAGAATTTCAAATCCTACAACAAATATGTTGGAAGAACGTGTTGCTGCGTTAGAAGGCGGTGTCGGTGCGGTAGCGGTATCATCAGGAATGTCTGCGACTTTGGCAGCTGTTTTAAATCTTACTAACGCAGGAAATGAAGTTGTAGCCTCTGCTTCTGTTTACGGCGGAACTTTTAATCTTTTAAATTCCACCCTGCCAAAATACGGAGTAGTTACGAAATTTGTTAATTCAGATAAAATTGAGGACTATGAAAAACAAATAAATGAAAAAACCCGATGCATATATGCGGAAACAGTAGGAAATCCGACTCTTGATGTTTGCGATATAGAAGGTTTAGCGAATTTGGCACACAAATATTCAATACCTCTTATAATAGATAATACTGTTCCGTCACCATATTTATGCAGGCCGTTTGAACATGGTGCGGATATTATTGTTCACGCACTTACAAAATATATTTCCGGTCACGGAAATTCTATGGGCGGAATTATTATCGATTCGGGTAAATTTGACTGGGAAAAATCCGGCAAATTCCCTGATTTAACGAAAAAGGACCAGTCTTATCACGGTTTAAGTTATACCGAAACTTTTAAAGAAGCGGCTTATATAACAAGAATCAGAACAGCTTACCTCAGAGATTTAGGTTGCTGTCTAAGCCCGTTTAACGCATATTTGACACTCGTAGGGCTTGAAACTTTGCATTTGAGAATGGAAAGGCACTCAGAATCTGCGTTGAAAGTTGCAAAATGGCTTCAAAATTCAGAATTTGTAAAATGGGTTTCATATCCGTTACTTGAAAGTTCAAAATATTATAACAATGCAAAAAAATATTTACCAAAAGGGGCTTCTTCAATTGTTGCTTTTGGTTTAAAGGGCGACAGAAAAAATCTTGAAAAATTTGTTTCTTCTTTGAAATTATTTATTCACGCAACAAATATCGGTGACAGCCGTTCAATTATAACATGTCCTTCTTTAACCACTCATCGGCAACTTTCAGATGAAGAACTTGAAAAAGCTGGAATCGGAATAGAATTTATAAGACTTTCTGTCGGTTTAGAGGACACTGATGATTTAATTGCAGATTTAGAACAAGCTTTTCAAAAAAGCGTTTAATTGATATTTTTATCTGACAAGATATTTTTCTTTAACTTTAATTCCGTTTCTCAAAAGGTAATTAGTCATTTTATAATAATCAAATTGCTTATCCCATCTTGCGATAACAAGAGTGGCAACACAATTTCCGATAAGGTTAACAGTTGTTCTGCCCATATCAAGAATTTGGTCAATGCCTAAAAGCACCGCAACTCCGATTAAAGGATAGTTAAATGTTGTTAAAGTTCCCGCCAAAATAACGAGTCCGACTCTGGGTACGGCAGCAATTCCTTTGCTTGTAAGCATCAATGTTAAGACAATAACCAATTGTTCTTTTATTCCCATATCAATTCCGACAAGCTGGGTGCAAAATAATACCGCAAGCGAAAGATACAGTGTACTTCCGTCGAGGTTAAATGTGTAGCCTGCGGGCATAACAAAGCCGACAATATTTTTCGGTGCACCAAAATCTTCCAAAATCTCCATGGCTCTTGGCAGTGCAGCCTCAGAACTCGCTGTTGAAAAAGCAAGAATTGCGGGTTCCCATAAAGATTTTACCAATCCCCAAAACGGAATTTTTACGATTTTGCATGCAAGCATTAACACAAATAATATAAATAACCCGAGTGCCAAAACTACACATCCGAGCAATTTTAAATATGTTCCCAAAATTGTTATTCCGCTATGTCCTATTGTTGTTGCGATTGCACCAAAAACACCAAACGGTGCAAACCACATTACATATCCCGTAAACTTAAACATTATCTGTGAAACAGAACCCAAAAAATCCAAAACAGGTTTAGCCTTTTCTCCGACGGCACATGCGGCTAACGCAAAAAATATTGCAAAGACAACTATTTGCAGCAAATTTCCCGAGGCCATTGCATCTGTTATACTTGTCGGAAATATATTAATAAAAACATCCGTTAAAGAATTATGAGTGCTTTCTGCGGCAAAGCCCTGTGCCATTTGAATCATAGCTGAATCAGCGTGGTCAGAAGCTTCCCATCCTGGTTTAAAAATATTCCCGACAAAAAGTCCTAAAAACAAGGCAATTGTCGTTACAACTTCAAAATAAACAATTGTTTTTAATCCTAATTTTCCTAATGATTTAATATTATCGTGTCCCGCAATTCCGACCACGAGTGTCGAAAATATGAGCGGTGCCAAAATCATTTTTATCATTCGCAAAAACACTGTTGCGAGAGGGTGCATTTTTACGGCATATTGAGGATAAAGCCAGCCGAAAATAATCCCTGCCGCAAGTGCAAACAGTGTCCAAAATGTTACATTTGATTTTTTTATGATATTTACTAAACCGCTCATTTACCCCGCCACAACTATATTTACGAGTTTTCTCGGTACTACTATAATCTTAACGATTTTTTTGCCGGCAGTCAATTCTTTAACTTTTTCGCTGTTGAGTGCGATTTTTTCGAGTTCTTCCTTGCTCAATTCCGCATCAACATCAATTTTATCTTTAATTTTTCCGTTGATTTGGATAACCAAAGTCATATTGCTCATTTTTGCAAGGTCTTCGTCATATTTTGGCCATTGTGCATTGTGAACCGAGCCTTCAAAACCGAGTGCATTGTACATTTCTTCAGCCATATGAACAATCGTAGGAGCAATAAGTTTTATCAATGTAATTATCGCAAAACTCAAAACATTTTTATCCTCGTCATTGAGTTCTTTTTTCGCTCCGCACCAATCGTAGAGCAGGTTTGTAAGTTCACGATACTTTGAAATTACCGTGTTAAACTGAAATTCATTTTCAATATCCTGAGTAATTCCTTTAATATATATATGAACTTTGCGGACAAGAGTGTTGTTTTCTTTATCAAGTTTTGAAACGTCGCCCAAATTATAATCTTTTATTATATTTTTCTCATTAATTGCAATCAGACGATACAAACGATTTAAGAACTTGTAACTGCCCTCAACACCTGCATCAGACCAATCAAAATCACGTGCCGGAGGTGAATCTGACAAAATAAACAATCTTGCCGTATCAGCACCGTAGTTTGCAAAAATTTCATCAGGGTCAACTGTATTCCCTTTTGATTTTGACATTTTTGAACCGTCTTTTAAAACCATTCCTTGTGTCAAAAGGTTTTTAAACGGCTCGTCAAAATCCAAAAGACCGCAATCTTTCAACGCTTTTGTGAAAAACCTTGAATACAAAAGGTGCAAAATCGCATGCTCAATTCCGCCAACGTACTGGTCAACGGGCAGCCATTTATTTACCAATTCTTTATCAAAACATTTTTCGGAATTTTTCGCATCAGAATATCTTAAATAATACCAGCTTGAGCAAACAAAGGTGTCCATTGTATCCATTTCTCTTATTGCGTGTCCGCCGCAAATCGGGCAAGTGGTATCTTTAAAGGTTTTTGAAGTTGTAATCGGAGATTTTCCCACAACCGAAAAATCAACGTCTGTCGGTAACATAACAGGAAGATTTTCTTCTTTTTCGGGAACTATTCCGCATTTATCACAATACACAACAGGAATTGGTGCCCCCCAGTATCTTTGACGGGAAATCAGCCAATCTCTTAATCTGTATTGGGTTTTGAACTCTCCAAAACCGCCGTCAACCGCTTTTTGAGTAATTGCTTTTTTTGCATCTTCATTTTTCATTCCGTTAAATTCGTTTGAATTAACCAAAACTCCGGGTTCAACATAAGCCGCATCTTTGCAGTCTGACGGGTTTTCAGGGTCTTGAATTACGACTTTTAAAGGCAAATTATATTTTTTTGCAAAATCAAAATCTCTTTCATCGTGAGTCGGAACAGCCATAACTGCACCCGTTCCGTATTCTGCCAATGCGTAATCCGCTGTCCATAACGGAAATTCTTCGCCTGTAAAAGGATTTATACAATGTGTTCCCAACGGAACTCCTGTTTTAATTCTATCATTTGAAAGTCTTTCAATTTCAGTCATTTTACGAGCATTAGCTCTGTATGCTTCAACCGCGTCTTTGTTTTCAGGGGTTGTCAACTTTTCTATGTCTTTATATTCAGGTGCAACAACAAGGTATGTAATACCATGGACCGTATCGGGTCTTGTTGTATAGACAGGAACTTCCATTCCCCCCTTATCTTCATATTCTTTTACTTTAAATCTAAAAATTGCACCCTCGGATTTGCCTATCCAGTTTGCCTGCATTGTTTTGACGTTATCGCCCCAGCCCTCTAACTTTTCAAGGTCTTTTAATAATTCTTCGGCATAATCGGTTATTTTAAAGAACCATTGAGAGAGGTATTTTTTCTCAACGACTTCATCGCATCGCCAGCATTTGCCGTCTATTACCTGTTCGTTAGCCAAAACCGTTCCGCAAGATTCGCACCAGTTTACGGCAGCCTCTTTTTTGTAGGCAAGCCCTTTTTTGTATAATTGCAAGAACAGCCATTGAGTCCACTTGTAATAATCAGGCTTACAGGTTGTAACCTCTCTGTCCCAGTCATAAGAAAGCCCGAGCATTTTGAGTTGCTTTGTCATATATGCAATATTTTCATCAGTCCATTTTGCAGGGTCTGCACCGTGTTTCATAGCGGCATTTTCAGCCGGCAGCCCGAAACTGTCCCAACCTATCGGGTGTAAAACATTGTATCCCTGCATTCTTTTAAAACGGGCAATTACGTCTGTAATCGTGTAGTTTCTGACGTGTCCCATGTGTAACTTACCTGACGGGTACGGAAACATTGACAAAGCGTAATACTTTGGCTTGTCCGATTCGTCATAAGTTTTGTTTACTTTTCCCTGTTCCCAAATTTCTTGCCATTTTTTTTCGATTTTTTGCGGGAAATATTGCTGTTCCAACATTCTTGATTACCTCATTTGTTTTTTCTTGCGGTGCGAAACATCGCACCCTACTTTCTTTTTTACTCCCTCTCCTCATTAAGGAGAGGGTTGGGGTGAGGTGATAGCTTATCATCTCTGTTATTTTTGTTACACATTTGTACAACCTATTTAAGCATTGCCTCTAATTCTGCCAAAGAGTTATAAACACTATGGCAGCCGCAGTCAACGTGAACGACTTCGCCCGTTATGCCGGAAGATAAGTCGGACAGCAGATAAAGCCCCGTTTTTCCCACATCATCAAGCGAAACGCATCTGCCCATCGGTGAACGGAGTTCGCCTGCGTGGAGCATTTTATCAAAGCCCGAAATTCCTCTTGCCGCCATTGTTTTAATCGCACCTGCGGAAATGCAGTTTACTCTGACGTTATTTTTGCCCAAATCCATCGCCAAATACCTTGATGAACATTCAAGTGCCGATTTTGCAATAGCCATAACGTTGTAGTTCGGAACAACTTTCTCCGATGCAAGATAAGTCATAGCCAAAACAGAAGCCCCGTCATTAAACAAAGGTCTTGCGTGGCGGCACATTGAAACAAGAGAATATGCACTGATATGAAGTGCCAAATTCCACCCCTCGATTGATGTGTCGATAAATTCGCCCATTAAATCTTCTTTATTGGCAAAGGCTACGGCATGAAGCATAAAATCGATTTTGCCGTATGTTTTCTCATATTCTTTGAAAACATTCGCCATTTCATCTTCGTTTGTAACGTCGCATTGAACGCACATTTTTGAACCCATTTCTTCCGCTATGGGTCGAACTCTTTTTTCCATTGCCTCATTTGCATAAGTAAAAGCAATCTCGGCACCTTGTTCTTTGAGTTTTTCGGCAATAGCATAAGCAATACCGAATTTGTTACTTACTCCAAACAAAATACCCTTTTTACCTTCCATCAATTTTGTCATAAAACTACTCCTTATTGTATAAAAATATTATACAATAAAAAAATTTATGCTAATGCTTTTTCTTATTTATCTTGGACTTTTTCAATAATATATTGCTGTCTTTCTATTATTTTTATAATTATCACATTCTTATATAATTGTTTTCTTACCTCGGCGTTAATTGTAAAGAAATGTTAAGGTGATTTTTTTAAGCTTGACTGCAACCTCAAAATTTAATGATAATCATTAATAGGATAGGATAAGATAAGATGGGATAATGTAGGTGACTTGGCAATTTTTTCCGACTAAATTTTTTAATTAAATCATAAAGGGATATTAGTTTATTTAGAAGGAGGAAATTTTTATGGGAAATTTAAGCACAGATGGTGTTTTGAGAGCATTGAACAATGAGATTACGGTTACTGTTAACGGAAAAACTTACGTTTATAACACAGTAACAAGAAGAGTAAAAGGAGATGAAATTCCGACAAGGGAAGAATTAAAAATTATTGATTTTAAGGTAAACGGTATGCCTTTGCCAAGTGAAACCGCAGAGGGTACAACCAAAGTTATTGATGAAGCGACTGCTAATGTCGTCAAACCCGACGCAGTTGTAACAAATCCCGTTATAGAGGAAAATAAACCGGAAGAAGCAGAGCCGAAAGCAGATGCGGTTGTAACAAAACCTGTTTCTGTTACAACTGAACCGAAAATTGTTGAAGTAAAACCGGAAGAAGTTGAAACAAAACCGGATACAGTTTCAGTAAATCCTTTTTCAGTTGCAACAAAACCGAGTATCGATTTAACAGAAAGCCAAAAACTGTCTTTTGTTGAGAAATTAATTGAATTTTTAAAAGCATTATTTTTCGGTGTAGAACAAGAAGTTGCAACGACAAAACAGAAAGAAGAAGAAACTAAACCGGAGATAAAGGAAACAAAACCGGAAACAGCGGTTAATAAACCTGATACAACGGATATTTCAAATATTGAGGAAAAGAAAATCTCATTAGCACAAAAACTTATAGATTTTTTGGACAAATTTTTAAATAAAGATAAAATTGCCGCAAATACATCGGAAGTAAAGGCTGATGACAGTGTTAAAAAACCTGACACTACCACTACAGCAGAAGTAAAGGACGCTGCTACAACAGAACCAAAAACAGACAAAGAAAAAAGAATTGCAGAAATTAAGAAAGAATTAGAAGACCATGCATCTGTTATATGCGATTATAACCCGATATATGCACAAAAAAGACATGAAAGGGTCGCAGCTTTAAATAGAGAGTTATATGAACTTACTGACGGAAAAGAAGGTTTGATAGTTTAATAAAATATGAGCTAACAGACAAAGTGCGGGGAAACCCGCACTTTGTGTTATGAAAATTCAAAAGTTGTTTCAATTTTGCTAAAAGATAAATAACCCCATTGTCTGATTTGAAAAAAATATTTTATGCAGATAATGTTTTTGATGAAAAAATTTTTGACATTAATAAAAAGAATAAAAACAAAAGTAAATGAGGCGGATATAGAATTTCGTTATAATTTTGACAAGAACGATATCCGCTGTAATCCTTTTATATCAAATCCAAATAAGACATTCGTTTGGGTTGAAAAAGTAAAAAAAGATTATAAAATTTTTTAAAGAATGTATATAACAATATTTAGAACTGCATTTTTGTTAATCTTTTACCCAAATCAAAGGCTTTTTGTAAATCCTTCGGGAATTGTTCTTCACGCACTTTTGCCTTTGCTTTTTCATCAAATAAATCACAGTTATATTTTGAAAAATCTGCAAATTGAGTTGTGTCATAAGAATATAAGCCTTCTGCATAGCCCATAATATGTTTGTAATTATTAACACTTTCCCCTAAAAGAATAGGATAATTTATTTGATTTGCAAGTTCTTCGGGGCAATTCATTGTAAAAATTATACCTGTTGGAACTGTTTTATCCAATCTTCTTTTTAAACCGCCGTTTTCTTTATCAACCATATATGTATGGTTTGCAAATAATAATCTTTCGGTAAAACTTCTGAAAACTCCAGTAGGATAAGAAAAATAAACAGGACTTCCGATTATTATAGCATCTGCATTTATGCATTTCTCAAGTATCGGTCTTATATCATCTTTTATCGCACAAATTCCTTCTGTTGTACTTCCTTTTCTTTGACAGGCGAAGCAACTTCTGCAGCCTAAAAAGCTGTAATCGTATAAATTAAAATATTCAACTTCTGCTCCAGATGATTCAGCCCCTTTTTGAGCTTCTTTTAACAACTTTGCCGTATTAAAATTCTTTCTCGGACTTGCATTTAAAATAATAACTTTTTTATACATAAACACCTCACATTACCCATTATAGCATATAATTATTATTTTAATTATTTATTGACCTAATCAAATAAGGATGTTCGTATTTTATTACGAGATGCTTTAATAATTCAAATTGGGGCGGAAAACGTGATATGGCAGGGAGAAAGAAAACCTGTCATAAAAAAGTACCGTTCAATAGAAGAATTAACGAAAACATTTTAAATATTTTGCGAGATTACGCAAAAAGGCATAATCTTACAGATACGCAAGCTCTTGAAAGTGCTATTTTATTACAGAGTAACATAGAAAAATTAAAAGGAGATAAGATTATGAAAATTTGTATTCCGACAAGTGAGGGAAAATTATGCGGACATTTCGGGCATTGTGATTCTTTCACTTTTGCTGAAATTAATCCTGAAACAAATGAAATTTTAACTATAGAAGAAAAAATACCCGAAGAAGGAATTTCTTGTCAAAGTGCTGCATGGATATCAGAACAGGGTGTAAGTAAAGTTTTAGCAGGCGGAATGGGCGGACGTCCAATGATGATGTTTGCTCAAAACGGAGTTGAAGTTGTTGCAGGCTGTCCTGAATTGCCGATTAGAGAAGTTTTAGAAAAATATATGGCAAATTCTCTTGAAACAGGTTAAAACTCATGCGGCGGCGAAGGGCATGACCACGAACATTGCCACCCCCACGGCGAAGGACATCATTGTCACCATTAAAAACCGGAGATATTTAAAAATGAGCTTTAATATTGATGAATGGTTAAATTTAGCCGTTAAAAAATTGCAAAGAGCTTTTGGTAAAAACTTGCTTTTCGTAGGCTTGCAAGGAAGTTACAACAGAGGAGAGGCAACGCTCAATAGTGATATTGATTTGGTTGTTATATTGAACAATTTGACATTTGCTGATTTAAAGTTATATCGTTCAATAATTGAAAGTATGCCTCAAAAAGACAAAGCATGCGGTTTTATTTCGGGGAAAAAAGAAATTAAGAAGTGGTCTAAAACAGACTTATTTTTTTTATTTTTGTAATTCCCTTTGTCTTATCGGACACCTATGCTCAAAACTATTATAGCAAGCATTACAAGAAACGCATTTTGAAATTTCACTTTTGTTATCAAAAAATTTATTCGGCAAATCAGGTTCTCTTAATAACGGTCTTGAAAGAGACAGTAATTTAATATTTGTTGTATTCAAAATTGATTCCATTGTATCTTTTGAACGCAGACCGCCGACTACAATAACAGGAGTTTCAACAGTATCTGCTAATTTTTTCGCAAACGGAACAAAATATCCCTCGTTTTTATGAGGTTTAATTCCCGGAACAGAAGTTCCGTTTCCGCTTACCTCAATAGAATCAATACCATACTTTGATAAAATTTTGCAAATTTCAAGACTTTCTTTTTCATCAAGTCCGCCGTATTGGAAATCTGATGAATTTATTTTCGTTGTTATATGTAAATTAGGGGCAATTTTTCTTATTCCCTGTATAATCTCAACTAAAATTCTTGAACGGTTTTCACTGTTCCCTCCATAATTATCCGTTCTATGATTTACTAACGGACTTATAAATCTGCTTAAAAAGAAAAAGTGAGCCGCATGAATTTGCACACCGTCAAACCCTGCTATTTCCGCTCTTTTAGCCGCACTAATAAATTCATTGGTAACTTCTTTTATATCATCAACAGACATTTCATCAGGTTCTATATGTTTGCCGTTCTTGTAATATTTGCCTAAAGCAATTTGAGCAATAATCGCACAATTATTGTTGTGGACAATATCTGTTAGTTTTTTATAATAAGGTATTAAACCGTCATTTGATAATCTCATTATATCGACAAAATCACTGTCATTATCAGATATGCTCATAAAACTTGTTATAATTAAACCGATACCGCCAGTAGAAACTTCATCATAAATTTGATACATATTATTTCCTATGCTGCCGTCAGGTTTTGCTATACCCTCCCAAGTCGCAGAACGAACAAGTCTGTTCTTTAATTTCAAGTTATTTAGTTCAATAGGTTCAAAGATTTTAGACATATACACTCTCTTAGTTACATAATTATATATTATCACAAAAATAAAATATTAACTATAAGTCATTGACTTTTAGTCAGTATTATGTATAATGATTTTATGGCATGCGTAAGCGGGGTGTTTATTATGACCAAAAGACAGGAAAATGCACTAAAAACCCGTCAAAAGTTAATTGATACGGCAGAAAGTTTACTGAAAAAGAACGGTTTTAATGCACTATGTGTTGAAGATATAACTAATGCAACAGGTGTTGCAAAAGGCACTTTTTATGTATATTTCAAACACAAAGAAGATATAGTTGCTGAAATTTGCAGAGGATATTTTAAAGAAATTGAAACGCAAATCAATAAAATGTCGGGTTCTGATTTAATTGAAAAATTATCCCTGTATTTTGATAACTTTATGAAAGCGGTTGAACTATACGGCATAAATATATGCCGCGAATGGGTTAGGGCTTCAATAGACCCTAAAACTGCACCTGATAATACAGATATGAGCAAATGGCAATATGATGTCAATATGCTGCAAAGTATTTTAAATAATGCAGTTAAGAATAAAGAATTAAAAGAAAATACACCTGTTGAACTTGTTTCGCACCTTATCATATCCGAACTTTACGGAATGATGACCTGTTGGTGTATGTCAGACGGTGTATTTGAACCAAAAGATTGGACTCATAAATTTTCAGAGTTTCAATTAAAAGCATTATTGAATGAATATTTAATACAAGATAAGGAGTAAATAAAATGGCAGGTAAAAAAATATTAATTGCTTATTATTCGTATTCTGGTAACACCAAAAGTACGGCAGAAAAAATTCAATCCGTTGTTGGCGGTGATTTATTTGAAATTAAACCTGTTCAACAATATCCAAATGACTACAATGAAGTTGTTGCAATAGCAAAAAAAGAAAAAGCGCAAAATTTTAAACCTGAACTTATTAAAAAAGGTGATATATCAGGCTATGACACAATATTTATCGGAACTCCTGTTTGGTGGTGGACTTTTGCAACACCTGTCAGAACATTTTTAAGCGAAAACGATTTTACAGGTAAAACAATAATGCCGTTTTGTACGCATGGCGGTGGCGGTGCTTCTTCAACATATTTAGATATTCAAAAACTATGTCCGAATGCAGATGTTAAAGAAGGTTATACAACATACAATAATTCTGCAACTGAAAATGAGATTAAAAATTGGCTTGAGGGGTTAATATAATGCTTGAATTAAAAGAAAAAACCGAATTAGATAAATTTCGTGAACAAATGGCAACTCAAAATGTTGTTAAACCGGGTTCTGATATAATGCGGATGTTTAATGTATACAGCCAAGAAGCTCTAAAAATTACAATGGAAATTAATAACAAATACCATACTCCGGAAGAAATTGTTGATTTATTTTCAGAACTTACAGGAAGAACTGTTGATAAAACATTTAGACTTTTTCCACCTTTTTATACGGATTGCGGAAAGAATATTAAAACAGGTAAAAATGTGTTTATAAATGCTTGTTGTCGTTTTCAGGATCAAGGCGGTATTGAAATCGGTGACGGTTCTTTAATCGGTCATAACACAACTATTGCAACACTTAACCACGATTTTAACCCTGCAAAAAGACAAAATTTAACACCGAGTCCCGTCAAAATCGGCAAGAATGTTTGGATAGGCTCTGACTGTACGATTTTGCCAGGTGTAACAATTGGTGACGGTGCAATAGTCGGAGCAGGAAGTGTTGTTACAAAATCAATTCCACAAAACACAATCGCAGTGGGGAATCCTGCAAGAGTAATAAAAGAAATAGAGGTGAAAAATGTTTAAAAAATTTTTATTAGGTTGTTTAGCAATTTTATTAATTATCGGAGGTACTAATATGGCAAACGCAAATTTTTTAGAAAAAGGTTGGGATAAAACATTTCCAAAATCAGACAAAGTAACGGTTCAAAAAGTTAAATTTAAAAACAGGTTTGGAATTACACTTGTCGGTGATTTATACACCTCAACAAAAAGCATAAATCAAGGTGATAAACTCCCTGCAATAGCAATTTCAGGACCGTTTGGTGCAGTAAAAGAACAATCATCAGGTCTTTATGCTCAAACTTTGGCAGAAAGAGGATTTGTAACTCTTGCATTTGACCCTTCTTATACGGGTGAAAGTTCAGGAACTCCAAGACATATTGCAAGTCCTGATATAAATACGGAAGATTTTTCTGCCGCAGTTGATTATCTTTCTAATTTAGATATTGTAAATCCTGATAAAATCGGAATTTTAGGAATTTGTGGTTTTGGCGGTTTTGCAATAAATGCGGCGGCAATAGATACAAGAATTAAAGCAACAACTGCTATTACAATGTATGATATGACAAGAGTATCGGCAAGAGGTTACAATGATTCCGTAGATGAAAATGCCCGTTATGAAATGAAACAAACTTTGAATAAACAAAGAACAGAGGATTATAAAAACGGAACTTTTGCAAAAGCAGATGGTTTGCCTGAAAAATTAACAGGAAATGAACCTCAATTTGTTAAAGATTATTGGGGATATTATAAGACTAAAAGAGGTTTTCACGCTCGTTCCATAAATTCAAACGGCAAATGGAATATGACATCATCTTTATCTTTAATAAATCAGCCGATTTTACAATACAGTGATGAAATCAGAAGTGCAGTTTTAGTTGTACATGGCGAAAACGCACACTCAAGATATTTTGGGGAAGATGCTTATAAAAAACTAAAAGGCGATAATAAAGAACTTTTAATCGTAAAAGGTGCAAACCATGTTGATTTGTATGATGGCGGTGATAAAAACGCAATTCCGTTTGATAAAATTGAAAGTTTTTATAAGGAAAATTTGAAATAGAGGGCTGATATATGAAAAAGATATTACTATCAATTTTAATAATGGCATTTGCAATTCAAAGCAATTGTTTCGCATTCGGCAATAAAAATAAAGAGGTAAAAACTATGACACAAGGAAAAATCGTACAAACGGCAGGCAGAGATAATTTAGGTCAATTTGCTCCTGAATTTGCACACTATAATGACGATATTTTATTCGGAGAGAATTGGAACAATCAAGATATTCCCCTTAAAACAAGATGTATAATAACCGTTGTTGCACTTATGTCGCAGGGGATAACGGATAATTCAATGAAACACCACCTGCAAAATGCTAAAAATGCAGGAGTTACAAAAGCAGAAATTGCAGCAGCCATTACCCATACCGCATTTTATGCAGGGTGGCCTAAGGCTTGGGCTACTTTTAATTTAGCCAAAGAAATTTGGAATGAGCCTACAAAAACCCTTACTGAAAAAGAAAAATACTCACAAACAATTATGTTCGAGGTAGGTGAACCAAATACCGCTTTTGCAAAATATTTTATCGGTAACAGTTATCTTGCACCTGTTTCAACAAGTCAAGTCAAAATCTACAATGTAACTTTTGAACCGAAATGCAGAAATAATTGGCATATACATCACGCAAAATCAGGCGGAGGGCAAATGTTAGTAGCCGTTGGCGGTCGAGGATATTATCAGGAATGGGGCAAAGAACCTGTTGAAATGAAACCGGGAGATGTAATAAATATCCCTGCAAATGTAAAACACTGGCACGGTGCCGCACCCGACAGTTGGTTTTCTCATTTAGCCATAGAAATAGAGGGAACTGAAACCGCAAACGAATGGTTAGAACCTGTTACAGATGATGAATATGGAAAATTAAAGTAGAATTATGCTTAAATTTAACAAGATTAAATTAAATGAAATAAAAGAATTTGCCGAATTAACATCAGAAATCTGGCATGAATATTGGACTTGTATTTTGTCTAAGGAACAAATTGATTATATGGTAGAGAAGTTTCAATCTGAAAAAGCCATAACTAATCAGATAAATAACGAAAATTATGCCTATTTTTATATAATGATTGATAGTCAAAAAGCAGGATATATAGGTTTATCCAGTAAAGAAGATTATTTATTCCTATCAAAACTTTATATAAAAAAAGAATACAGATATAAAGGAATCGGCGGAAAAGCATTTGATTTTATAAAACAGTATGCGATAGAAAACGGTTACAATAAAATTCAATTAACAGTGAATAAATACAATAAGAACACAATTGATGCCTATAATAAATGGGGATTCAAAACCGTTGATTCTGTTGTAACAGATATCGGAAACGGTTTTGTAATGGACGATTATATAATGAAATACGAAATAGGAGAAAAGTTATGAGTAAAAAGTATTAATTTTATCAGGCAGCCCAAGAATTGGCGGAAATTCAGACCTATTGTGTGATGAATTTATGAAAGGTGCATTGGAAGCAGGCAACGATGTTGAAAAAATCAATGTATCAAAAAAGAAAATTGACTATTGCAAAGGATGTTATTACTGCCAAAAAAGTAACGGTGAGTGCGTTATAAAAGATGATATGGCTGAAATATTGCAAAAAATAATTGATGCAGATGTTTTGGTTTTGGCAAGTCCTGTTTATTTTTATTCAATAGATGCTCAACTAAAAGCACTTATTGACAGAACCGTTGCCCGTTGGACAGAAGTTAAGAATAAAGAATTTTACTATATTTCGACCTGTGCAGATGGGAAAGAAGCATTGGACAGAACAATAGAATGTTTCAGAGGTTATGCAGATTGTGTAAATGGTGCAAAAGAATGCGGAATTATCTATGGTTACGGGGTTTATGAAAAAGGCGAAATTAAAGATAAACCTCAAATGAAAGAAGCATACGAAATGGGTAGAGAAGTAAAATAATGAAAAATATATTATTGATAATTTTAGGATTATTTATTATCGGGGCAGGAGTTGTCTTTGCACTTCAAAATAAACAGGCGACTAACAATGAAGTTTCAAATATGGATAAAAAAGTATTGGTTGCTTATTTTTCTGCAACAGGAAATACAAAAAGAGTTGCAGAAAATTTATCCAAAGCTACGGGCGGTGATTTATATGAAATAAAACCTTTAAACCCATATACAAGTGAAGATTTAGACTGGACAAATGATAATTCACGAAGTTCAGTTGAGATGAAAGACCGCAAATCAAGACCTGAAATAGTTAATGATGATTTTTCTGTATCAGATTACGACACAATATATTTAGGGTTCCCGATTTGGTGGGGTACTGCACCAAAAATTATAAATTCATTTTTAGAAAAACACGATTTTACAAATAAGAAAATCATCATTTTTGCAACATCAGGCAGCAGCGGACTTGGAAATACCGCAAACAACTTAAAATCAAGTATATCAAATTTAACTAAAATTGTTGAAGGGGATGTATTAAACGAAAATCCTTCAATTGATGAACTTAAAAAATGGGTTGAAAAATTCAATTAATTTTAGTTTAAAAATTGCACAACATAGACCCTAATGGTAGTCGAACCTTTTTAAATATGATGTGAATAACTACTTTAAAGGTGATTTTGACAGTAGGCAAATAAAGTATCCTTAATTTAATTTTAATGTATATAAAAATTTTAAAAATTTGTTTGCTACTAATGAAATTAAAAAATTGGAAGAAGTAAATAAAATTTACATAAATAAAACAAAAGCCCTTTCAGATACTATATTAAAGAAAGAATATGAAAGGCTGCTAATAGAATTGAGTTGGAAATCCTCACAAATTGAGGGTAATACTTATTCTTTACTTGATACGGAAGCACTAATTAGAGAGAATATTGAGGCTAAAGGACATAAGAAAGAAGAAGCAACTATGATATTGAATCATAAAAAGGCTTTGGAATTTATATTCGGCAGTAAGAATTATTTAAAACTATTTGCCAATCTAACATTGCATCGCTATTTTCAATTGAACTACCTACAATTGGCTCACCATTCAAGTCATAATAAACTCCGGATTTAATAGCATATTGTTCATCTCTACAATTGACAACAATTTTATCCATTGAATACCATACTTTTTTCTTTAAAATTTTTTCTATCTTTTTATCTCCTTCGCTATTTCGATTAAGACTTTTCAGCCAAAAAGAGTAATAATCATTTTCGGAACCATAACTATATTTATAATTATATTTTTGTATGTTTGAAATATCTATAAACTGTTTTCCTTGGTCGTCAACTTGCACCCAATCAAATGCAAAGCATGGCAATATAGATAAAATACTAAATACAAATATCGCAAATAATTTTTTCATATTACAACCTTTATTCTTAAAAATGGGGCAACTAATGGGATAAGAGTAGAAAAATATTGTGTTGAATTTGCAGAATTATCTATTCATGAAACTGAACTCATGGAAAACGTATCAAGATTTGTATATGGTAAATTATAATATCGTAACACCTGTTTCCCACTATTACTAATGAAAAATATTGTCAGACTTTTTAATAATTAATTAATATAAAATAATCCTGAAACAGTTCCTGTAATTAATGTTGTAATTGTTGCTGCGAGCAAACTTTTATAACAAATTGAGGTTATTAATTTAGTTCTTTCGGGAACTAAAGAAACAGCACCTCCGATAGCTATGCTCAAAGATTCAATACTTGTAAAACCGCATAGTGCATAAGAGGCTATCATTGCACTGTGCTCAGAAATAGTACCTGCTTTCATAGCTTGACTTAAAGCTACATAAGACGGAACCTCAGTCATAATTAATCTTGTACCCAAAAGTTCTCCCACAAATGCTGCATCTTGTGTATTTATTCCCATTAAAAGAGCAACAGGTTTAAACAAAACTCCCAAAGCTTGACCTATTGTAATATCAGTAAAATAACTTAAACACAAATTTACTATCCCCAATATCCCGATTACGGCAACAAGCAATACCGTAATTCCCAAAACCATTTTACCCCCGTCTGTTGCACCGTTGACAATACTTTCGGTAAAAGTTTTAGCACTATCGGGAATTTCTATTTTTATTTCATTCATTTCAGGAGTTTCTGTTTCAGGCTCCATAATTTTTGCAATCATAATTGCCGCAGGAATGGATAAAACTGTTGCCCCAACCAAATGCCCTGCTATTGTTGGAATTTTATCACTAAGAAGTGATACATACAACGCCAACATTGATGAAGCTATTGTGGACATAAAAACGGTAAAAATTAAAAATAATTGCGACTTTGTCATTGAACGAAAATATGGTCTTATGCTGGTAAAAGATTCTATCCCTACAAATATATTGCTTGCAGAGCATATTGCCTCAACAGCACTTATGCCGAAGAATTTTTTTACAAACTTGGCTATTGTTACAATAATAAACGGTAAAACTCTTAAATAATATAATAAACTGCAAATTGCAGAAAAAATTATTATAAATGTCAGACTTTGAAATATTAAAATAAAGCCCTGTTCGGAATTTGCAGCACCCAAAGAACCGAAAACAAATACAATACCTTCTCTTGCAGCTTCAATAATTTTAGTAAAAAAATTACTGAAAGCTAATAATACTTCTCGACTTTTGGGTAATAAAAAAATTGCCATTGCCGTAATAAATTCAAAGAAAAGAGCAACAAGAATTGTTTTAATATTAATAGCCTTTTTGTTGCTGCTGCATAGCCATGCAATAAAAAGAAAAATAAATATTC
>JAFSWA010000094.1 GCA_017444705.1 bacterium | reverse complement strand
GCCTTTTGTTGTATCGGATTTTATTACTTCAATAGCGACTCTTTGACTTGATATAAACCCTAAGTTTAAGTATTTCGATAAACCCGATGTTACATTCGCACAAGGATTATTTTTTAGTTCCGAATAAAATAGCAGTTTATTTTTTATAAAATCTTCCAATATATAATCCGCTTCGACTTTTTCTGATATAAAATTATCATATTCGGTTAAAAAAGGGTAGATATTAAAGTATATTTTTCTTCGTAAAGTTGCAGCAGAATATTCTTGTTTATTTGAAATAAATCTTGCCGGAATAATATTATGCCCATCAATTTCATAAATTTTACAATCAATATTTTTCAAATAATCTCTTTTTAAAATCGGGTTAAAATCAATAATTAATATTGCGGGATTTGTGTTTTTAATTATTTCATAAGGAGTTTTATTCTTTATCTCAAATGACAAATTCAAGTTTTGAAAAAGTTTTTGAGCTTGTTTTAGTTGTTTATCAATAAAATTTTGCTTTGGGAAAAAATCATAATTAATTTTCGGATGAATAATTTTAAGCGGCAAATTCAATTCTTTGCTTTTTTGCAGAGCAAATTGAAGAGCAAAATTGTCCTTTGTCCTGATTTCTCTTTCACAAAGATAGACAATATTTCCTATTTTAACGGAATAATTATTTATATCATAAATCCTTGCAGCATTTATAATGTTTTCTGTTTCAAAACTGTCAGGTAAATAATTTAAAAGAGTATTTTTTATAATTCTTTCCATTTTTGAATATTAAAAAACTTTTTCTAAAATTACATTCTCAAAATGGGTTAAATTTATGTATTTATTTTAGAGTTAATATTTTTTATTAATCACTGTAAAAGTTCCCAATCTTTACTTATTTCATGTATATTGCAGAAATTAGTCGCAATGTAACTCCTGTACTAAATGACAAAATGTTAAAATTTATTAAAGAATAGTTTATAAAACGCAATTTATTTATTTTACCTGTTTTTTATAAAATGAATAGGAAGTGGTAATGTCAGATGTCAGTGTAAAAAAGAATGGTCAAACTTTTCTCCCTTGGAGCAGTTTGTACTTTGATAATATGTCGGCAGGAAATGTTTCAAAAGGCTTGTCAACAAGTATGTCGATTAATGATTCTTTTGTCAGCAATAAAAAACAAAGCAGTAAAAAAGGAATTATTATCGCAAGTGTTGTAGGAATTTTAGGTACATTAACGGCTTTATTTTTTTTAGCAAAAAGAGGTACTTTCGGTAACAGGATTAAAAATTTTGTTGACAATTTAATAAAGAAAAAGCCAAAACCTTCTCCGACTTCAACACCAAAGCCGACTGTACCGACAACTGCTCCGAAGCCGACCTCACCAACTCCGACTCCAAAGCCGACGGTACCGACAAAACCTTCAAAACCGTCAGCACCCTCAGCTTCACCGTCAAGTCAATCAATAAAAATATCTGATGCGGAAGTTATTGCCCAAAGACAAAAAGCATTAGAAGAACTCGCAAAACTTCCCGGTGTGAGAGCAAACCAAATAAAAATTGATGATAACGGAAAAATCAATACCTTATTTTTACAGAATATTGATTATGCAAAAGAGAAAATGTATGATTCTATACGACGTGGAAATTATCCCGAACTTGGTGACAGAACAATAGCACAATTTACTGATGTTCCGACAGCTAAAATCAGAATCAGTCATAATCCTCAAGCAGGCGATTGGGATTATCGTATCCCGATAGGATTAATAGAGGGTAAAACAAAAGAAAGAGTTTCTTTAAATGTCAGACCAGATAAAGAGTTGATAAGAAAGTTAGATGAATATTTAACAACTCATGTTCAAGAGGTGCAAGGTTCTTATAAAACCCCCGGATATTTTGAGGGTTGGGCAAAAAGACATGACCCCATTACGATTTATTTCCAAAAAGAGGTTGATAAAAAAGTTCTTGATGATATAGCAAAAATTGCCGAACCTTACTCAAGAGAAACAGGCAACAGTGTCTTAATAGGAAGAAGATTCGGTAATTGTTGTGCATATTTAAGAGAAGCACAACAATCTGATTATGAATTTTTAAGAGATAGATTTATAACCATTTTTGGGCAGGAAAATATGAGTCGTATTCAGCCATACGGTATAAGAATAGGCAGGAATCCTCATATGTCCGCAGGTGAATTTTGGGCATACAATGAAGTGTTTAACAGAATATCCGGTGAAACCGTACAAGTTTTAATGCCTAAATAGTTCTATAAGCTTTCATACCAACTTTTTAATTCATTTCTTTTAACTTTTCTTGTTGAAGTTTTTGGTAATTCTTCGCGGTGAAGAACTACTACGGTAGGGGTTTTGTACGGAGCAAGATTCTTTTCTGATAAATCTTTTACCTCTTTTTCCAAAATCTCTTGAATTTGTTCGTCTGTTTTGTTTAATAAATCATCAGTAGGAGTAATTATAGCACCAACTTCTTCCGTACCCTTTTTATTACCTGATTTTATAATTAATGACATTACACAGACTTCTTTTATTAATTTTGAATTTTCCAAAACAGCTTCAACTTCTTCGGGAAAAATCTTCTTACCTCCGCCAAGAACTATCATATTTTTTATTCTGCCGGTAATCTTAATAAATCCCTGATTATCGATTTCCCCTATATCGCCTGTATGAAACCAGCCATCCTCATCAATAACCTCTTTTGTCATATCAGGTTTATTATAGTAACCTTGCATTACATTAGGTCCTGTTGCAAGAATTTCACCGTTTTCTGCAATTTTGACTTTGACTGAGGGCAGCGGCTGTCCGACTGTACCGAGTTTTGAATACCCGTATCTGTTTGTAGAAATTGTCGGAGATGTTTCTGTTAAGCCATAACCCTGAAAAACAGGAATTCCTATTCTTTCAAAAAATTCCGCAACACTGTCCTCCAATGGAGCCCCGCCGCATATAAAACATTCGAGTTTTCCGCCAAGACCGTCTATTATTGATTTAAACATTAATCTTCTTGCATTTCTCGGAAGATATTTTGCAATTTTATACAGAAGATTAAAGACTTTTTGTGTAGTTTGAGATTGTTTTTTAATCTGTTTTTCGACGCTGTTTTTCAACATTTTTGCAACTAACGGGACAACAATCATATTTGTTATACCCTTTTCTTTCATTACAGATGTTAATTCTTTCGGGTTTAAAGACTTAATATAAACAACTTTTGCCCCCATGTAAAGCATTCCGAAGAATCCGCAATCAAGTTCCAACAAATGATTTAAAGGTAATATAGAAAGCAGAGTGTTATCGTTAGTAAGTTTAAACATATATTCAAAATCTCTGAGTTGTGAGTAGATATTTCCGAAACTAATCATTACTCCTTTCGGGTTTCCTGTTGTTCCGGAAGTATAAACAATTAGTGCCGTTTCATCAAGCGAGCGTGGACGTCCAATGTCTTTTTCTATGTCGGCATCAAGTGATGAAACGTTTTGGATTTCATTATGTTCTCTTTCTTCGTCATCTAATACGAAAATATTTTCAATTGAATCCACATTATTTTTAACTTCAATTGCGTGTTCAAGATAATGGCTTGAACAAAGCAGTAATTTCGGTTTGCAGTCATTCAGAATGTGAGAGTGTTCGCTGACTGTCAGTTTTACATCAAGCGGAACCGTAATTGCACCTGTCTGAATTGAGCTGAACATACCTATTGCAAATTCCGGTCTTGATTCACACAAAATCGCAATTCTGTCGCCTCTGTTTATTCCGACTGTCTCAATAAGATGGTTTGCAAATTTTTTGGATTTTCTTGATATTTCTACATAACTTAACGCTTCATATCCGTCTTTTGTTTTTAATGAAAGAGCTTTAACCTGACCGTAAATATCACTTTTTTCCTGCATTAAATCCAAAAAGTTTGAATGCAGTTTGTGATTAATCTTATAAAAAGCCCTGCGTTCCAATGATTTTTTCATGAAATTAACTTGCTTTTGAAGCTCATATGCTATTTCTTTTTCGTCTTTTTCAAAATCCGTAATTGGCTGTCCAAATTGAATAATAATCGTATTAAAGAGTTTAGGCAGTTTTCTTGTTTCTCCCCAAGATTCAAAACCGCCTTTTATGGCAAACGGTACAATCTTTGTATTTGTGGCTTTCGCCATAATACCGACTCCCCGATTAAATTTGCATAAATTCCCGTCATGAGTAAATTTCCCTTCCGGAAAAATTATTACCGCTTCGCCGGCATTGAGTTTTCGTTCGGCATTTTCTATTGCTTCAAGCCCATTCCCGAATTTTAAAGGCAGAACATTAAAATATTTTAGAAGATGTTTAATTATCGGTTTTTGAAATGCTCCCGGACCTGTTACAAACCAAAGTTGACGCTTAGTAGCCATTTGAATTATAAACGGGTCAAGATGTCCGGTATGATTTCCCGCAAGTATAACTTTCCCTTTTGCCGGAATATTTTCCGCTCCCTCAATTTTATAATCAAATAATAATAAAAATATGTGTCCTAATGTAGCTTTAAGTAAGAAATACCTGAATGATTTATCAACAATAAGAATACCTGCTGCCATAAAGAATGACAAAACAGCAATCCCTCTGAAAACATTTAACGGGTCTATAATTCCTATGATGTTAGCTACAATTGCTGTGCCTGTCAGAAAACTAAGGGTTGTCAAGGTTAACTGTAAACCGAAAATCTTACCCCTTACTCTGTCAGGAGTAACTTTTTGCAAAATCGTATCAAGCATTACAAGAACTACTGCATCTGCTATCCCTATCGGAACAAGCCAAAACCAAGCACTTGAAATACTCTTGCAAAGAGGTGCCGTAATCAGAGCTATACACAAAACAATAAAACCTGTTGCAAAAAGATGCGGTATTCGCATCATCCTTGCAAAGTAAATAGTCAAAGCCATACCCGAAATAATACCAATCCCGAGCATTGTTCTTAAATATGTTAAAGTATCAAAGCTAAGTCTGTAATAATCGGTTATTAATGCGTTTAAACTGTTTGAAAATACTGCAACTATAAATTGTAAACAAATTAATAATCCTACGATATGAAATACTTTTCTATGTTTTTGTAAATATTTTAATGCAATAATCGCATCAGGAGTTCCTGATTTTTTGACAAAATAGTTTTGAGGAATAATAAAATTAATAAATCCTGTTAATAAGAATGCAATAAAATACATTACGGCAATAGTACCAAAGGCTTTTATTTCTCCATATGCAATAAGATATTTTGATAAAATGGCACCGAACAAAAGTGCAATTGAACCTATTGCTGAGGTCATTGCGTTTGCAAATTTTAATTGAGAACTTTTAACAACATTAGTAACGGCAGACATTTTTGCAGGATAGAAAAATGCGGCTCCTGTTCCGAAAATAAAAGAAAACAGATAAATCAAACCTATATTAAGGTTTTGAATACAAAATATTAAACAAATAACTGCGATTGCTCTAAATAAACAACTTAAAGATAAAATCAATTTTCTTGAAATTCTGTCACAAAATGCACCTGAAAAAGGGCTTAATAAAAATTGCGGTAATAAAAATGTAAAAAACATTATAGCTATTGATTTTCCTGCGTTTCCTAACATTTTTATTAAAATAGCAACAAGTAAAAACTGTAAAATCGCATCGGCGAAATGAGAAAGTATTTGTCCGATAAAAAGTTTATCAAATTCTATATTCCCAAGCGGACCGAGTTTTCTTTTTATTAGTTCCATAATATCCTCCATATTTATTTTATATTTGTTTAAATTAACCTGCAAGTATATTGCAAAATATAAAGGAATTAGCATTATTAAAAAAAATTGTTATAATAATTTGTATGGCATCAGATAAACCTCGTTATTCAAGAATATCAGATATTTTAGATTTGGCAATTTTTATGTCCTC
>JAFSWA010000093.1 GCA_017444705.1 bacterium | reverse complement strand
GATGATAATGACAGTGACAGCAGCAGCAGTGATTCATCCGGTAAAGTTGTTTTGGGTAAAGCTAAATTATCATGTTCAACAGGAAATGCAGGTACAAACTCAAACAACAGCGGTAGCAGCAGTTCTACTCAGAGCGGAAAAGGTCCCGTTTCGCTGAAGAAAAACGGTATGAAAATCATGTATTATGAATCATTAGGTATGGTTACTGTTGTTGGCGGTTCGCAAGACCAATTAGATACTATCGCAGCTTTTGTTTCCGCAACTGATATAAAACAACCGATGGCTTATATCGAAATATCAATTATCGAGTTAAATGAGGACGGACAGAAACAATTTGCCACAGAATGGAGTGCAATATCAAAGCACTTTGGTGTTATTTTTGACGGTGACGGATTGACTTCGCTTGCAAATCAAATTGTATGGGCAGGTAGTGGTAGTGACAGAAGCGGTAATCCAACCCATACAACAATAACTCAATTTATGAAATATCTTGTTACTAACGATAAAGCAAAAATTTTAGCAAATCCGAAAATTATGGTAACATCGGGAAAACAATCAAAAATTGACTTATCAAGTGATTACGTTCAAAAAATAGAATCTCAAATGGTATCAGGTACATCAACATCTATTTCAAGAAATCCGACCATAGGTTCCGATAAAGGTCTTGTTGTTACATTAACACCGTTTATAAGTAAAGACGGTTATGTTGTAATGAATTTAACTCCTGAATATTCCGTATTAGCAGGAACAGAAACTCAAAAGAATCCGGAAACAGGTGAAATGGACTTAATTGCGACCTTGCTTTCAAGAAGAAATTTAACACTTAATAATATCAGAGTTAAAGATGGTGATACTTTGGTAATCGGCGGGTTGATTTACGAAGAAAACTCAGAAAGTGTTAAGAAGATACCTATTTTAGGTGATATTCCGGGAATCGGATTCTTTTTCAGAAACGTAGATACACAAAAATCCAAACAAGAGCTTGTTTTACTTATAACACCACATATTGTTAAAGAATCGGAAGATCTTGTAACGACAGGAACAGAAAACAGTACACTGTAATAAAGAAGAAAACAGATGCCGGAAAATGTATATGAAAAAATTAAAACAATTATAACACCGGAGGCACAAAACCTTTTTACTGCCGCTGACATAAAATCGCATATTTTTGTGCCGATTAATAAGCAAGATGACGGGAAATGGTTAGTTGCTTGTTCTGATAAAACCGATATTCAGGAAGTATCAGATTTTGTCAGGAAAAAAATTGATAAAAGTATAAGTGTAGTAAAAATAGATAACGCATCTTTAACTCAATTGATAGATTATTTTTCAACGACAAAAGATAAACCTAACGAAACCGACTTATATTTAAAAAAATCTCAGCATGGTGCAAAGACAGAAAAAAGAAAACTCGGCGAAATTCTTATAGATATGAATTTGATTTCGCAGAAAGATTTAGATGCAGCTCTGCTTGATTCAAAGGTATTGAGAGTTCCGATAGGTTCTTACCTTGTAAGAAAAAACCTCATTTCAATTGATGATTTGAAAAAAGTTTTGCAAATTCAACAAGGTATTGCGGTTGTAGAATCTTCTGATTTAGAGATTGATGAACAAGTTGTCAGTATATTGCCTGAGGATTTTATTAAGCAGCACAAGGTTATACCGTTAAAGTCAGACGGTAAGACAATAACGGTAGGTGTTACCGATCCTTCAAACAAATCAATTTTGAACGAAATAGTTTTTATTTCGGGACTTAGACCAATAGTAAAATTGGTCACTCACCTTGAATTTGAATCTTTTATAAATAAGTATTTCAACGAATCAAAAAAAGAAACACAAAAGATTTTGAAAGAGTTGGAAGCTGATGCAGAGATACAAGATGATAGTGATAATTATTGGAATCAGGTTGAGGCGGAACTTGGAGATATAACAGGTTCGGTTGTAAAATTTGCAAATAAAATTATAACTGACGCAATTGATATGAACGCCAGCGATATTCACATTGAGCCGACATTAAACAATCATATTGTTCGTTATCGTATCGACGGTATGTTGAAAAAAATGTTTGAAATTCCGCAGAAAGTTGAAAGTCAAATTATAACAAGATTTAAAGTATTGGCGAGAATGAATATTGCGGAACACAGACGCCCCCAAGACGGTACGTTTACGATGAAATATCAGGACAAAGCGTACGATTTTCGTCTTAATACATTGCCTGTCGGTTTGAAAGAAAAAATGGTAATAAGAATTCTTGCTCCCGCAATTACTTTGGGTCAGGGAGATTTTAAACTGACATTGGAAGGTGCAACAAACGAGGATATAAAAAGAATAGAAAGAGCAATTGCCGCACCGAACGGGATTCTACTTGCATCAGGTCCGACCGGTTCAGGTAAAACAACAACCCTTTATTCGCTGATAAGAACTTTAAACAAAGAAGATGTTAATATAACGACGATTGAAGACCCGATAGAAATTAAGTTAGAGGGAGTTAACCAATCTCAGATTAACGAAAAAGCGGGAATTACTTTTGTAAGTTGTTTGAGAGCTATATTAAGACAAGACCCTGATATTATATTAGTCGGTGAAATTCGTGATACGGATACACTTAATACCGCTATTTCAGCGGCATTGACAGGTCACTTTGTATTAAGTACTGTTCACACAAACTCAGCAGCATCAACTATTACCCGTTTGATAGAAATGGGTGCAAAAGATTACCTTGTTTCATCTACTCTTGTAGGTGTTATTGCCCAACGTCTTGTAAGAAAGCTGTGTCCTCATTGTAAAGTTCCGATAAATCCAAGCTATGATGATGCAACAAAAGTTATAGCAAATTCAGATGAAATTGACAAATTTATGCAAATGACAATATATGAAGCAAAAGGTTGCGGGAACTGCAATTATACCGGATATACAGGTCGTATGGGTGTATATGAAATCTTATTGGTCGATAGAGAAATGAAAAAACTCATTGCGGTCGGTGCACACGACATTCAAATTGAAGAGGTTGCAATTGCAGGCGGTATGCGGACATTGCACCAATCATGCCTAAACCACATTATAAACGGTGATACAACAATAAGTGAATTTATGAGAGTATTAGGTCCGGTTTATCAATAGGAGATAAAAATTGCCAAGTTTTACATATACAGCATTCAGACAAGAAGATGCCAAAAATATAGAAATAGGGAAAATTGATGCCGAAACTATTACGGAAGCAAGGCAATTGCTTCGTCAAAAAGGTTTGATACCTACTAATTTAACATTGATTGCCGGAACGGAAGTAAAAAATAAAACAGAAAAAAAGGGGTTCCCTTTTTTAAATTCCGAAAAAAAGGGATTACCTAAACTTTCATTAGGACAAAGAATTGACTTTACGACAACTATTCACGCTTTGCTTTCGGCAGGTGTTCCTATACTTGAAGCATTAATGTTCGTACAGCATGATGTTGAAAACAGAAAAATACAAATGACATGCAATGAATTAAAAAAAAGTATTATTTCTGGTTCAACTTTTGCCGTTTCGATTGCAAAACACCCGAATGTTTTTGATAAAGTTTATATAGGTTTGATTAAAGCAGGTGAAGATTCCGGTGAAATGGAAGACACAATGGGTCGTTTAATTGAATTGTTGAAAAAACAGCAGATTATTAAGTCAAAAGTAATAGGGGCTCTTATGTATCCTGCATTTTTGATATTTGTTGCAATTGCTGCCGTAACAATTTTGTTGACATTCGTATTTCCTGCATTTGAAGGTATGTTTGCTCAATTAGGCGGAGAATTGCCGCTCCCTACAAAAATTTGTATGAGCATGGGTCATTTTATGAAAACCTATTGGTATATAATGTTGGGTATTGTTGCGGCTATAAGCGGACTTATATATTGGGCTTTTGTTAATAAGACATCAAGAAAATATATAGATATATATTCTTTAAAAATACCTCTTTTGAAAAATTTGCTTATAGAAAGTAATTTGTCAAACTTTTTGTCAGTATTGCAGGTTAGTTATGATGCAGGTATCCCTATTGTTGAATGTCTGCGTCTTGCAGGATTAACGCTTGATAATTACAGTTTGAGGGAAAATGTTAACAGAGCAATTATAAAAGTGCAACAAGGGGTGCATCTTTCTTCCGCACTGCGATCTACAAATGCGTTCCCCTCTTTGATTATGTTCCTTATGAGTGCAGGGGAACAATCAGGTCAGTTGGGAGAAATGTTAAACCACTGTGTTATACAGATTGATAAACGTCTTGATGACGTAATTGACAGAATGACAAAAATGATTGAACCTTTAATGTTGATTATCATGGGCGGAATCGTTCTGTTTATTGCGTTAGCATTGTATATGCCAATGTTCAAATCATATACGTTGATGACATAAAGGAGAATAAATAAAATGACGGATAAAGCAAAAAAAGAAGACATTATTTCTTCATATTGGGTTGAAAGAGTTGTTATTATTACCGAAAATTATGAAATAACCGGCAATATTTATATGCCGAAATCAACAAAAAAATCAAGACTTTTGTCTGAATTATTAAACGGAAACAGAAAATTTATTGCGGTGAAAGATTGCATTATGCAAACAAAAATGGCAGGTTCAATGGAACCGGAATATTTGGATTTTCTTGAAATAAATATAAGTTCAATAATTTTAATAAAACCATATATAGGTGAATCATAAAAAATTTTGTTAACCTTTTGTTACTTTGATAATTCTGTTTAAATTATCAAGGCGTCCTTGTTTTTTTGCTTGCCAAAAATTAAATACAGCATATTCTTTTGCTTTTATTTTATCCTCAAAATGCGTACTAATATAATATTCTTCCAATTTTTTAAGAATAAATTTTTTGTTATTTTCCGCTGTTTTTTTGTTTAAATAAATTTGAAGTTTTTTTAATGTTAACATCATATTACCTTTCAAAATTGTAAAAATTAAACACTAAGCCATTGACAATAATTGTCATTTTACTTAGTATAAAAAAGGAACGGTCTTAAAGACGGTTATATTAACTTTGAACCGTTTTTTTCAGCCAAAAAATGACAGCTTCTTTAATAAATTCACTTCTGGATTTTCCGTTAAGTTTAGAATCAATAATTTTTCTCAGGCTAACGGGTAAAGAAACCGAGAAACTGCATTTAGGGTCTGATGATAAAGGTTTGTACATAATAAAATCTCCTTAATTAGCTATATGATAATAATAAAGTACAAATTAGATAATGTCAACTAAAAGTTAACAAATGTAACTAAAAATTAACGTAGGTGAATTTGTGCGAATTAAAGAATTACATGAACTTTTACAAAAAAATAAAAACGGAAAAGTTACCCAAAATGATATTGCCCGTGCAATAGGAACATCAAGGGCTAATGTTTCTAAATTGTTTGCAAAAAACAGTTTTATTAATGATGACAAATTAGAAAAAATTGAAGAATATTTTGATATTAATATAAAAAAAATACAAAGCGGTTTAATTGAAGTTGATTATTATCCTGATATTTTTGCAACTTTTGAAAAAGGCAAGGTAAAAATATCGGAAAAGTGTGTGAAATGTTTTATTCCGTCTGCAATTTTTCCGTTTAAAGAGAATGCCGAATATTTTATGAGTCATTCCATTGATGATTCCATGTCGCCTGTTATTATGAACGGAGATTTTATAATTATTGAGAAATCTTGTAAAGAGGAACTGATAAATAATAAAATATATGCCTTTATGTATAACGGTAATATTTACATAAAGCGTTTAACTAAAAATATTAACCAGATTGTTGTATTTTCTGAAAATAAAGATTATCCGACACAGTATATATCAAATGAAGATATGAAAAAATTCTGTTTGTTTGGGAAAGTAGTTTATATCGGGCGTTCATTCGGCAGTTTATAAAATATCATTAGGGTCAACTATAACTGTCATTTTAATATCAGGAGGAAGTTGAATTTGTCTTAAAAATGATGTAACAAAGAAATGTCCTTTTTCTTCCATTTTATTTTTTATCAAAATTTGAAATCTATACTCATTTTTTATCCTTTCAAGAACGCATGGTGTCGGTCCGAGGACTATAACTCTTTCGGAAATTCCCTGTTTATCGACAATTGTATTAAGTCGAAGAGCAATTTCCTGAGCGGACTTTTCGGCTCTGAAATTATTTTCGCTGGTTAAAATTATACGTATAATTTGACTAAAAGGAGGATAATCAAAGGCTTCGCGGGCATTAATTTCAGTTTTATAAAATTCTTCATAACATTGTTCCTGTGCTGATTTTAGGGCATAAAAATCCGGATTATAGGTTTGAAAATAAACTCTGCCTTCACCCTGAACACGCCCTGCACGTCCGGCAACCTGAGTCAGAAGTTGAAAACCTCTTTCGCACGAACGGTAATCCGGCAGGCTGAAACCTGCGTCAGCACTTAATACTCCGACAAGAGAAACATTTGAATTATCAAGACCTTTTGCTATCATTTGTGTTCCGATTAAAATATCAATTTTTCCGTTTGTAAAATCATCTAATATATCAATATATTGAGTTTTTTTAGTCATAATATCGCTGTCAACCCTTGCAATATTTGCATTTGGGAACATTTTTATTACAAGTTCTTCAATTTTTTGTGTTCCCATTCCAAAACGTTTAAGTGCGTCACTGCCGCATTTTTTGCATTTTGTAACTTCTGTTTGTTCATAGTTGCACCAATGACATTTGAATTTGTTTTCGCTTTGGTGGTAAACAAGCGGAACAGCACATTTCGGACATTGAACAACTTCACCGCAAGCAAGACACTGAACAGAAGTTGAATATCCTCTGCGATTTATCAGTAAAATTATTTGTTTTTTCTTATCTAATTCTTCTTCAATATTACGTTTTAGTGTTCTTGAAAAAATAAGATGCTTGCCTGAGCCAAACATTTCTTCGTTCATATTGATAACCGTAACGGGTGCCAAAGGTGCGTTATTATATCGTTCTTTAAGTTTAAAAAGTGTGCTTGTCGCCATAGCTTTGTAATAGGAATTTACATCAGGTGTTGCACTTCCCAAAACCAATTTTGCATTGTTTAATTGTGCTAATTTTTGAGCAACAAGTCTTGCATCATACCTTGGAGAAGGACTTGTTTGTTTATATGAACCTTCATGCTCTTCATCAATTATAATTAAACCTATATTTTTAAGCGGAGCAAAAACAGATGAACGAGCCCCCGCAAGAATTTTAATTTCATCTTTTCTTAGCTTTTGCCATACATCATATCGTTCCCCGTCTGAAATTGAACTGTGCCAAATAGCAACATTATCTTTGCCGAAACGACTTGCAATTTTCTTTGTTAACTGTGATGCCAAAGCAATTTCCGGCACCAAAAACAAAATATTTTTACCCTCATTTAATACGTCGTTCATTAATTTAAAATAAATTTCTGTTTTTCCTGAGGCAGTTATTCCATATAAAAGAATTGGTTTGTCGGTATTTTTAAGAGAATTTTTTATCCCTAAATAAACCTTTTCTTGTGCGGTCGATAACTCATTTTTTGAAGTTTTTGATATATTTTTATATATATCAAGAGGATTTCTGTATTGCTCTTCCTCAATAATATTAAGACAACCTAATGTTGCTAATTTTTTAATTGTTGTTCTTGTTGTTTTTGCAAGTTTTTCAAATTTAATTAGTGAAGTTTTTCCCAAATCTTTAAGAATTTCCAAAATCTGTTTTTGTCTTGTTGTCGCTCCGTCAAAACTGACAAATTCAACAAAATTTTCTTTCTTTTCTTTTTGTGAAGCATCTTCAACAACTGTTTCTATGTTTATAATTTGTTTATTTTGAAGTTTTCTCAAAAGAGAATAAAATTTTGCATAAGTTAACTTAAATGACTTATCTTTTTTTAATTTTTTAAACAGAGCTGATGTTGCAATCGGTTTATTTATTGAATAAATAACTTTTTTTTCGTCGTCTGACAAAGAAAAAATATCATCATAGTCAATTACCTCAACCATTCTTTTTGATTGTTTTAAATATTTCATAGGAACCGCAGACTGAATAACCGTTTGAATATCGCAAAAATAGTAATTGCTCACCCATTCAAGCAGTTTTAAGTAATTTATATCGAACAAAGGCTCTTTATCGAGAATTTCAATAATTGATTTTGCTTTAATTCCCTCTTGAAGATAATTTGAGAAACCGACAACAAAGGCATTTATAAGCCCTTGTGTTCCGAAAGGTACCAAAACAGGCTGACCGATTTTTATCTCATTTTTTAAATCATCAGGAATTAAATAGCTAAAAGTTCTTGTTCCGAGTCCTTTTACATCAACAAGAACAAGAGCATATTTATTCATCTTTAAATTCGCCCATAGCTTGTTCAATAGAATCTTTTAAAAGTTCCAAATTATCGGGAGAAACCGTAATCCCCTTTTTGGTGGGAAGCCAGCTTGCACCGTCATCAGTTGTATAGAAAGTTCTCAAATCGAGATACTTTTTACCTTTATACTCATTGATTGAAATTTCAATTCTTTCGGTTGCACTTTTTGGTATAGTTGTAATAATATTTTTTTCTTCGCTCATTTTTCCCTCTTAATATCTGTCTAAGTATTTATCCAATTCCCATTTTGAAACATCAATTCTGAATTCATCCCATTCTTTATATTTTGAAGCCAAAAATTCATTATAAATATGGTCGCCCAAAGCAGCTTTTACAACGATACTTCTTTCCATAACATCAATAGCCTCAGCCAAAGACCCCGGTAAAGATTCAATTTTTTGTCTTTTTCTTTCTCGGTTTGTGAGGTTATAAATATTACTTTCAACCGGTGCTGGCGGGTCTATTTTATTTCTAATACCGTCCAAACAAGATTCCAAAATTACCGCAAAAGCCAAATACGGATTACATGAAGGATCAGGGGAACGCAATTCTATTCTTGTTGCATTACCTCTTTTTGCGGGAACTCTAACCAATGCCGAGCGATTTGCCATAGACCAAGCAAGATAAACGGGAGCTTCGTACCCCGGAACAAGTCTTTTGTAGCTGTTTACAGTCGGATTTGTAACTGCTGTTATCCCTTTAATATGCTTTAAAACTCCGCCTATTGAATACATTGATTCCTGAGACAGTTGATATAATGCTTTTTCATCATAGAAAGCATTTTTCCCGTCTTTAAAAAGAGAAATATTACAGTGCATGCCTGAACCGTTAATTCCGTAAACAGGTTTCGGCATAAAAGTTGCATGAAGATTATATCTGTCCGCAATAGCTTTTACAACTGATTTAAAGGTTATAATATTGTCTGCGGTTGTGAGTACATCCGCATATTTAAAATCTATTTCATGCTGTCCTGCTGCCGCTTCATGGTGTGAAGCCTCAATATCAAATCCCATTTGCTGTAAAGTTGCAACTATAACACTTCTGACATTTTCCCCCAAATCATCAGGTCCTACATCATAATAATTTGCCCCGTCGTTCGGAATATTTGTAGAATTTCCGTTTTCATCTTTTTTAAACAGGAAAAACTCCGCCTCCGGACCCATATTCATTGTGTAATCTAACTTTGCGGCTTCTTTAATTACACGCTTTAAATTGCATCTCGGACATCCTTCAAACGGTGTTCCGTCTGAGTCATAAATATCGCAGATTAATCTTGCTTCGTTGTATCCCTCTTTTGATTTCCAAGGCAGAATTTGAAAAGTGTTTGTATCGGGATAAAAGAACATATCAGAGGTTTCAATGCTCCTGAAACCTTTAATTGACGAACCATCCAACATCATTTCGTTATTGAGTGCCTTGTCAATATGCTGTGACGGGATTGCCAAATTTTTAATATGTCCGTTCAAATCAACAAATTGGAGCCTGATTATTTTGACATCCTTTTCTTTAATTATTGTTTTTATATCGTCTTTTGTAATATCTTTTCCATCCAAAGGAACATGCTTAATTTCCATAAAACCCTCATTCTTACTATACTATTATATTAATAGGCAGTTCTAATTTATGCAAGCAAATTTATAAATTCTTTACATGAAACTTATTATTACGTAGTTTGGCATGACAACAAATCGTTTTATAACGACAAGCACATCAGCTAAAAGTTTGCCATAAATTTCTTTTAATGATTTCAACAATACTCCGGTTTAATAATAATGACTAATTGTCAAGCAAATTTTACAACCCGATATTTTGCTCTAATTTTAGTGCAACGGCTATTTCAAGCATATCGACAAGTTCTTTGAGTAAGTTGTAATAATATTTTTCATTCAAAATAGATTTATTAAACGGTATTTCAAAATTATCTTTTCCCGTATTTGTCAAAACATACATATTTTTTGACTCGGAGCATTTGCTGTCAAAGAAAATAATTGTTTTATCCTTTTTATTTTTATGAAAATTTTTGAGCCGTTCCATAAATGACGGAGTTATTATATATCTTGCCTCAACCTCATTATCTGCATAAACTTTGAACCTTTTGTTAAATTCATTATCTTCTAATTTTACCAAATTTTTCTTTATATTAAACAGATTAAAATTATCTGTTTTAATAACGGTTTCTTTATCAAAAATTTTATTCAGTTTTACAGCAAGCATAAGCCCCTGAAATATAGGGGTCTCTCCTTTATCAACTTCGCATTTAATTTTGTGTTGTTTTATTATAGTTGCATCACAAAGCTTAAAAGGAATATCTTTAAATATTCCTGATATTTCATCTTCAAAACGCATAATATATGTAAAAATTTTTATGTTTATTTTTTTATCTTTTGAAATATATTTTAAAACTGTATTTTGATAATCAACAAACTCAGGAGATGTACTTTTACTGTATTCTAAATCAAAAAGTTTAAATATTTTTTTATAGGCTTTTGTTTTTAAGGAACGAATATATTTTTTTTGTTTTTTTATAAAAAAATCATCAACAAGACCATGTATTAAAAATAAAAATATTAACAGCGAAAATGGTATTCCAACCCATAGCACAATTACTTGTTCATCGTTAAGATGAACAAAATCTCTAAAAAACCAAAAAAGAATAAAAAGTATAATAAAAATTATTATTGTAAGTATAAATATGCTATCAAGTATAAAAAAATACCAATAAATTTTTTTTCTTTCTTTTTCCAAATCAAAGAGTTGTGGTTCGATATGGCTGTGGTAAAACCCGCTGAATTTTTCAAAATCAAATTCAAGCATATACCTATTCCTCAACAACTCCGACTTGATTTCTGCCGTTTTCTTTTGCGGCATAAAGCCCTCTGTCAGAATATTCAATTAATTCTGAGGGAGTACTCCCGTTATCAGGATATGTTGAAACACCTAAGCTTATAGTTACATTCACCTCTAAATCCTCAGACAGTTTGCATATATTTGATGAAACGGCTTTACATAATCTTTCTGCAATTTCTATTGCTTTTTTATTATCGGTATTCAGCAATATAACTGACATTTCTTCTCCGCCGTATCTGCATACGTAATCAGTTTTTTTGACATGTCTTTTCAATATTTTTGCAACTTGTCTTAAAACGGTATCGCCTGCCTGATGACCGTATGTATCGTTAAACTTTTTAAAGAAATCGATGTCGGTGAGAATGAGTGAGAATTTTTTGCCGGATTTTTTTGAATTTTCAACACATTCAATCATTTTCTCCTGAAAGAATCTGTGGTTATATAGCTCTGTTAAACCGTCAGTTGTTGCAAGTCTGTATGTATATTCATAATCTTGTGATTTAAAGAAATATCTCATAATATAAACAAGCATAAATGTAGCAATTATACCTATTGTGGGCATTATAACCGCTACCCATATATTGTGATGCTGCATTATCCATAGGGAAAACAGATAGTACGATATTAGAAGAATAAATAATGCCACAATGTTAATCGGTGCAAGATATCTGTAATTTATTTTTGAATATTCAACTTTAAGCATAAAAACAGTCAATAAAATCGATAGAATAACAGTAACAACAATATCACATTCAAGGGAAAGTCTTTTTATAAAACTGTTGTCCAGCATATTATTTACAAAGGTAGTGTGAATTTCTATTCCGGGAACATATTTTTCTATCGGGACGGTTTTTATATCTCCCAAATTGGCAGCAGTTGTTCCTATATATACGATTTTATCTTTAAATATATTATCAAATTTTGTCGGTTGACCGTTTTTATGTAATTCGTCTGCTTTAATTATATCTGCTATTGAGATATTATCATAGATAACCGTTGATTCATTTTCTACGTTATCTTTTTTCTTATACCAGTTTAAAAACATTGAACCCGTAACATTTATCGGATATGATTTATCATCAAATCTTAAATTCATGTTTTTGTCTATCGTAAAACTTCTTGTATTTGAGCCTAATACTCTTAAAGAAGTCAATAAAGATATGTGGGGAAAATAATCCTGTTGTGCTTTATAGAAAACAAAAGGGATAAAATCTCTTATTACACCGTCTTTTGCACGTTTTGTATTTATATGTCCGATATTGCTTGTATTATTTATTATAGATGTTAATATCGGTTTGTAGTTAGGTTCTGAAAATATCTCGCTTTTTGAACGATTATCAACAGAAACCGTGAGTTTTTTATCAAGTTTAGCAGGTTCCCTTAAATCCGCTTCCATTTCGTCAAAATATATAGATGTGTATAAATTGTCATATTTTTTAAAGAGATTTGATAATTTTTCATCATAATTATTTTGAGCCTTCTTTACAGGATTTACGAAAAGCAAATCAAAAGCAATAAGTTTCGGGTTTTGTGCTTCAATAAAATCAACTATATCTGAATAAATATATCTCGGCATTGGCCACTCACCGTATTTTTCCAAAATATATTCGTATGTGTTATCATCCACCGAAACAATTATAATATCCTTGTTATGTTCTCTTTTTGATGAGGTAATTTCCTGCCTTAAATCAAAGGTCTTATCTTCCATACCTTCAAGAAAATCGCTTACGGATTGATTTATTTTTCCGGTAAATAACAACAAAAGAATAAATATACTGATTAAAACAAATAAAACGTATAAAAGATATTTCCTAAAAAATTTTTTCATTAATTACTTCCTTATTTTGTTATTTCTTTTTTAAATGGAAGGCAATACATTCATCAGTTATAAATTTTGAGTCATCAATTGTTATACCTGTTAATACAAAAGCGTTAATGAACTGTGGTTTTCCCTCAAATACCGCCATTTTTGTATAAACCATCCGACAACTCGAATAAATCTCTTTGCCTTTCAATTTTATTTTAACACTATAATTTGAAAATTGCGACAAAGGTTTTGAATAATAAAAGCTCATCCCTTTTCCGCAAATATCTCTTGTCTTTCCGGTTATAACACTTTCTTTTTTATCCTCAAATTCACCATCAGTAACGTTCAATTCAAAATCCGTAATAATATTTGCCCTTAAATATTCTCTGCGTTGAGAGTGCTTAATTTCTTTCGGATATTCAATAACAATAGTTCTTTTTTTGTATTCCCAATTATAACTCAAAACTCTGCTTTGTCCGGAATAAACTCCGTTGTCGGAGTATGTGTTAACTTCAAGCGGTTGATTTTCTTTTAATATAACTTTTTGGTCGGTAGAAACGGTTACTCTGTCGCCTATTACGGAAATTACAACTCCGTATATTCTTCTGTCAGAGTCAAGAATCAATTCTATTTTCTGTTGTTCTTTTATAAATATGAAAAAATCGACCATTATGGCTTTATTATAACAATTATCAGAGAATTTGTAAAAGAGTTAACAATTATGTTTATGTTATATTATAAATATGTCAAATGAAGACTTAAAAAGAAGATTAACACTAACCGATGCAATATCAATAGTTGCAGGTTCTATGATAGGCTGTGCAATCTTTATTGTAACAGCACAGATTTCAAAAGAAGTTAATAATGCGTGGCTTGTTCTTTTTGTATGGATTTTAGCCGGTATAATCACAATTTTTGGTTCTCTTTGCTATGGAGAGTTGGCATCAGGAATCCCTGATGAGGGCGGACAATACATTTATCTTAAAAAAATTTTTAATGAAAGAACAGCCTTTACCTACGGCACAACTCTGTTACTCATAATTCAGACGGGGACAATAGCTGCCGTCAGTACGGCTTTTGCAAAATTCGCAGGACTGATTTTCCCTTATATAAGTGAAACAAATATTCTTTTAAACCTTGGGTTTACAGAACTTTCATCGGTAAGACTTTTGGCAGTTTTAACGATAATGCTTATAACCTTTATCAATTCAAGAGGAATAGGTTACGGAGTTTTTACTCAAAATCTTTTTACCGTTACCAAAATTTTGTCTCTCGTTTTGATAATAGGTTTCGGATTATTTATGGGACTAAATTTTGATACAATAATATCAAATTTCAGTTTTGATTTTTCTTCCGCAATTTCAGGATTAAAGAGTTTTTCTGTTATCCATATTGTCGCAACTGCACTTGTCGGAGCGTTGTTTGCCTCTATAACGTGGAATAATGTAACTTTTATTGCGGGTGAAGTCAAAAGCCCGGAAAAAAATATTCCGAGAGCAATGATTATTGGTTCCGGACTTGTTATTGCACTTTATATTTTAACGAATTTTATATATCTTGGTAGCCTGTCATTAACGGAAATCCAAAATTCCATGAATGACATTGTTGCGGCTGAACTTACAAACAAGATATTCTCTCAAACAGGTTTGACTCTAATCGCAATTGTAATAATGATTTCAGCATTCGGGTGCATAAACGGTATGACTCTGACAGGTTCGAGAGTCTATTATAAAATGGCAAAAGACAGACTTCTTTTCAGGCCGCTTGCACAAATTAACCGTCACACAAAAGTCCCGGTCAATTCTCTTTGGCTTCAATGCGGTTGGATTTGCCTTTTAATTTTACTCGGAACTTATTCTAAACTTTTGGATTTTGTAATTTATTCGTCTTTGATTTTCTATATTATAACAATTACCGGAATGTGGTTTTATCGTAAAAACAGCGAATACAACCCAACATTTAAGGTCAATCAAATTTGT
This sequence comes from bacterium, assembly GCA_017444705.1. Taxonomy (GTDB): domain Bacteria; phylum Cyanobacteriota; class Vampirovibrionia; order Gastranaerophilales; family Gastranaerophilaceae; genus RGIG3525. Next base: position 11,683 of record JAFSWA010000093.1, on the reverse strand, counting down.
ATCTGGGGATTTGTAATTTGCAGTTCTATAATAGTTTTATGTCTTTCAATATATAAAAAGGGGAGTACTCTTCCCGGGCTTTTGATTATATTGATTGCATATTTAACTTACCCTCTTTGGAAAAAGAAATAATATTCGGTTTAAATTTGAAATACAAATTTATTGTTAATAAATGTATTTTTTATTTGTCTTTCTCGTTTTGCAATGACAAAGAAAAAACAGTCAAATAAGTTTAATATGACGATTTCTAAAACTTCTTTTTTAAAATTGCATTGAAAAAATGTTTGTTATAGAATTAATTTGAATAAAAGAAGTGTATAACTAAGAAAGTAGAAAAGAGAGAAGGAAAAATGACTACAACATTGAATGAAACAAGAAGAATGGAAATCGAAGTCGGCGGAAAACCTGTCATTATTGAAACAGGGAAATACGCAAAAAGTGCGACTTCATCAGTTACGGTAACCTGCGGAGAAACAATGTTATTTGTCCACGCAGTTGTCAGCCCTGAACCCAGAGTCGGGATAGACTTTTTCCCGTTACTTATTGATTATGAGGAAAGAATGTCCTCAATAGGAAGAATACCCGGAGGATTTACAAGAACAGAAGGTAAGCCCTCTGAGAAAGCGGTTTTAATATCAAGATTAATAGACCGTCCGATAAGACCTTTGTTCCCAAAAGGATACAGAAACGATATTCAAATCGTAGCACAATTATTCAGTTACGATCAGGTACATCAACCGGATACCCTTGCAATGCTTGGTGCTTCAACAGCATTAATGTTGACGGGTGCTCCTTTTGAGGGACCTATCGGTGCAGTAAGAGTCGGAAAAATAGACGGTCAGTTAATTGCAAACCCAACCCACCAACAGTCAGACAAGTCAGACCTCGACATTGTTGTTGCAGGTACGGCTGAATCAGTCATAATGGTTGAAGCAGGCTGTAACTTTGTAACAGAAGACGAAATTATGGAAGCGGTTGAATTTGCACAAGTGGAAATCAGAAAACAGGTGGCAGCTCAATTGCAATTTGCAAAAGATTGCGGCGTTGAAAGAGAAGAATTTGTTAATCCCTATGATACATCGGAATTAGCCGCTATTATTAAAGATACGGCATATGATATGGTTTACGATGCTTATCACAACTTTGACAGAGATTACAGAAAAGCAAAACTCGACGAAGCAAAAGCTTTGGTTAAAGAAAAAATCGAAGCACTTCCGGAAGACCACCCTATCAGAACTATGATGGAAGAAACAGGTGTTGATTTTGTTTCCGAAGAATTTAAGTATTTGGAAAAGAAAATTATGCGTGCAATGATTATTAACGAAGGCAAACGTGCGGACGGAAGAACTATTGAAGAAGTAAGACCTATTTGGTGCGAAACCGGTGTTATTCCGAGAGCTCACGGTTCAGCTGTATTTACAAGAGGTCAAACACAGATTTTGTCTGTCGCAACATTGGCTGGTCCGGGTATGGCTCTTGAATTAGACGGTGTTGATCCGCTTTTAAAGAAAAGATATATGCATAAATACATTTTCCCAGGATTTTCAGTCGGAGAAGTTAAAGCTTTGAGAGGACCGGGAAGAAGAGAAGTCGGTCACGGTAATTTGGCGGAACGTGCTAATGTTCCCGCACTTCCGAGTGAAGAAGAATTCGCTTATGCAATAAGAGTAACTTCTGATGTTTTAGAGTCAAACGGCTCAACTTCAATGGGTTCTACTTGCGGAAGCTCAATGGCATTAATGGATGCGGGCGTTCCCGTAAAATGCATGATTGGCGGAGTTGCAATGGGCTTGATTAAAGAGGGAGATACTGATGTTGTATTAACTGATATTCAAGGTATTGAAGACTTCCTCGGCGATATGGACTTTAAAGTTACAGGTAATGACGAAGCTATCACTGCACTTCAAATGGATATGAAGATTAAAGGCATTTCAAATGAAACTTTAAGACGTGCTTTGGAACAAGCAAAACGAGGCAGACTTCATATTTTAGGTAAAATGAGAGAAGTTATTACAGAACCGAGAAAAGAACTTAGCAAATATGCTCCGAGAATTTTCTCAATGAATATTGATGTAGAGGATATCGGTGCGGTAATCGGACCGGGCGGAAAAAATATCAGAGGTATTATTGACGCTTCCGGAGCTGAAATTGATATTCAAGATGACGGAAGAGTAACAATTACTTCAAATGATAAAGGAGGTGCTGATATTGCAATAAAAATGATTGAAAATATGACTTTCAAACCGAAAGAAGGAATGGTAAGACGAGGAAAAGTTGTCAGAATTATTCCTATCGGTGCGTTTGTAGAACTCGCTCCGGGAAAAGACGGTATGGTTCACATTTCACAAATCTGCAACGAGAGAATTGAAACTATTGAACCGCATGTCAATGTCGGCGATGAAGTCATTGTTAAGGTTATAAAGATTGATGATAAAGGCAGAGTAAATCTTACAATTAAAGGTGTTACAGATGAAGAAAAAGCATCTGTATAAAAAGTTCTTTTTCATATTCTAACCTTTTAAGGGGAACTGTTAAAAGTTCCCTTTTTATTTATATTTATAATAAATAATGTACAGTTTTATTTAATTATGCTAAAATTTTTTTATGGAAAGGATTTTTTATTGGTTATTTACGATTTCACGGGGTTATTCTGCTCCGATGAGTATTCTTAATTGGTTTGTATCATTTGTATTGATACTCAAATTTGAACCGAAAGCAAATGCCGTATTCGGTCTGGTTGCTCTTATTGGGATATTTTTTGCTCATCTCGGAACAAACCTTTTTGATGACTGTATCGATTATATTTTGAAAGTGCCGAAACAAAAATGCAAAACAGAATATCTCGACAGCGGTTATACAAATATAAAAACTGTTTTTGCTGTTACGGCAGTGTATTTTGCAACTGCAATTTCGGTTTGGATTTTTTTCTTTTTAAAATTCGGTTTACCTGTTTTATATATAGGTTTAGCTGCCGCAGTTGCGATTCTTTTATATCCGAAACTTAACAATTTTGCACTCGGTGAACTTGCGGTGGGTTTGTGTTTTGGAATATTACTGTTTTCGGGACTTAATTATGTGATGACAGGCAGTTTTAGTATTAATCTTATTGTAATTTCTGTTCCCGTTTCCCTTTTAACGGTTGCGGTTTTATATGCTCATGCTCTTATGGATTTTGAGTTTGATAAACAGAGCGGAAAAGTTACTTTATGTCAATTGTTAAAGACAAAAAATAATGCTCTGATGGGTCTTATGGGGTTATATTTTGCTGCATTTGGCGGCACTTTTTGGCTTATTTTAAAACATGTTATTCCTTTTGCGGCAATGATTGTAATAGTCCTTTTCCCGCTTGTAATAAAACTTTTTATATATATGAAAAGGTATATCTCAAATACCGAAAACGGAAAAGAAGAATTTTTAATAAATTTTAAACTTGCAAGAAACATTTCTGTTTTTTATAATTTAATTTTAGTTTTTGTCTTTTTAATTTGGAGATAAAATGGAAAATTTAGTTTCAGCTGAAAAAATAAGAAATTTGTTTAATGAAATATCATCAAAATACGATTTTATGAATAATGTAATTTCATTTGGCTTACATAATTTAATTAAAAAAAGTGCTATAAAAAAATTGAAGATTAAAAACGGTGCAAAGGCTCTTGATTTATGTACAGGAACAGGTGATATTGCAAGGCATTTGGCTGAAAGAAATGAAATCAAAAGTGTTTGTGCTGTTGATTTTTCAATAAATATGCTTGAATTAGCTAAAAAGAGAAATCCAAATAAAAAAACGGAATACATATATGCAGATTGTACAAAACTGCCGTTTCAGGATAATTCTTTTGATGTTGTAACAATTTTTTTCGGGTTGAGAAATATTGAAGATAAAACAGCAGCTATACAAGAAATTTATCGTGTTTTAAAAACAGACGGAGTATTTTTGCATTTGGACTTTCAAAACGGGAACAAGTTTTGTGATATGGTTTTTAATATACTTGCACCGATTTTAGGAAAACTGTTTACAAAATCACCGGATGCGTATAAATATCTTGTAAGAACAAAAAAGGCGTTTTATCGCCCTGATGAACTTAAACAAATTATGCATAAACATAATTTTAAACAAATATGCAGATATAATTTTTTATTTTCGACAATTTGTGCTCAGGTTTTTGAAAAAAATAAGGAGATATAATATTAATTCAATTCTTGTTATTCAGCTTTTTGTTGTATAATAGTTGTAAAGTGAGGATATTATGATAAAGACACAAAAAGGTACAAGGGATATTATTTTTCCCGAGATTTTAAACTGGCAGGATATGGAAGAAAAAGCTCTTAAAATTTTTAGGAGTGCAAATTTTGAGGAAATAAGAACTCCGATTTTTGAGGCTACGGAGCTTTTTGCAAGAGGGGTCGGAGAAACGACGGATATAGTAAATAAGGAAATGTATACTTTTGAAAAATCTGAGCGTTCAATTACACTTCGTCCGGAAAATACAGCGGGCGTAGTGCGTTCCTTTATCGAAAACGGTATGCATAAAAAGCCTGTACCTGTTAAATTGTGGTATCACGGACCTATGTTCAGATATGAACGTCCTCAGGCTGGCCGCCAAAGACAGTTTCATCAGGTCGGAGTTGAAATGTTTGGGATTAAAGAACCTATGGCTGATGTTGAAGTTATATCTCTTGCCGTACAATTTTTGAAAAGTCTTGGTCTTAACGATTTAGAAGTTGAAATAAATTCATTGGGTTGTTCTGAATGCAGAACAAAGTTTAAACAAGCACTAAAAGCGGCAATAAAACCGGTTTTGAATAAACTTTGTCCCGACTGTCAGTCAAGATTTGAAAAAAATCCTCTGAGAATTTTAGATTGTAAAGTGCCTGAATGTATAAATGAGTTAAGTTCCCCCGAAATTCAAAAGGTTATAGGCTCCGATTTTATATGTGAAGAGTGTTCAACCCATTTTAATAAAGTAAAAGAGCTTTTAACTGCATTGGATATAAAATACAATGTAAATAAACAACTTGTAAGAGGTTTGGATTATTATAACCGTACCGTATTTGAGATTAAGTCAAATAATCTTGGTTCTCAAAATGCCGTATGCGGCGGCGGGCGTTATGACGGTTTGGTTGAAATGCTCGGCGGAGTGCCTGCTCCTGCTGTCGGTTGGGCAATGGGCATGGAAAGACTAAACTCGCTTTTACCTCAAAAAGAAGCTCGAAAAATCGATTATTACATTGTTTCGGATAATCAGATTGAAGCGGTTAAAATGGCACAAAAACTGAGAGAAAACGGTAAAACTGCCGAATTTGATTATCAGGGTAAAAAATTCGGAAAACAATTTGAAAAAGCGGGAAAAATTGCAAATTATGCATTAATTTTGGGTGAAGACGAAATCAAAAACGGTGAAGTTTCCGTTAAAAATATGGAAACTGGCGAACAAAATAAATATAAAACAGAAGAATTTCTAAGAGGTTAATATGTTTGAAGTCAAAGTAGAAAAGAGCTTTTCGGCGGCACATCATCTTTTAAACTATCAGGGGGCATGCGAAAACCAGCACGGTCATAATTGGAAAGTCGAAGTTTATGTAAAAGGGGAAACACTTGATAAATCAAATATTTTAGTTGATTTTAAGGTTTTAAAAAAAGAGCTTGATGAGATTTTGGATTATCTTGACCATAAAGATATTAATACATTACCGGAATTCTTAAATGAAAGCCCGAGTTCTGAATTTATGGCAAAATTTATTTATGAAAAGATGAAAGCACGATTGAAAAATCAATATAAAAATGTAAAAGTTTCAAAAGTTGCGGTTTGGGAAACTCCGACATCGAGAGCAACTTATTTTGAAGAGTAGTTATTGCTTAAATACACTAAAAATGTTATTATAATATAGTTAGGAAAATTTATTATGTCAAATGAAGAATTTACTCAATCTGAATCAAAGAAAAAAAATAACGGTTGGTTGATTGGCTGCGGTTGTTTAATTGGTGCAATAATTATAGGTATTGCGTTTGTGTCATTGATAATCTTTTTTATAACATCGGCGGTTAAATCTGCGGTAGAACCGAATATAGATAAATTTTTTGAAAAATATAATAATAACGAAATAAACTATATTTGCAGCGAAATGTTACCGGAAGAAATTCCCTTTTCTACCTGTCAAAACGAATTGACAAAAATGAAAAATTCATTGGGTAAAGAAAAATCTTATAATCTCTCTTTATTGTCAGGAGCATATATTAAAGTAGAATCTCATAATGGTGAAACTACACAATATATCAAAATGAAAGCTGATTTTGAAGAATATAAAAATGTTAAAATACTATTTAATTTCTATATTGACAAATCAGGCAAATTAACTGTTGATGGTTTTGAATATAATGCAAAATAATATTATCCGGTAAGTGAATAGATTAAGTCTGTAAGATATGCTAATATCAGTCCATTGGAGATACCGATGGATAGAAATAACAGTATAAAAGAAATGTCATCCTATATAGCGACGCTTATTCATGATTTAAAAACCCCTGTTTCCGCACAGATTATGGCTGTTGATTTATTACTCAAAGGTTCTTTTGGGTCAATGAACTCCGAGCAAAGAGAAGTTTTGGAACAAATTAAAAAATCTTGCGAATATTCTCAAAATCTTGTCCATTCGATTCTTGATACTTATTTATGTGAGAACGGTCAACTTAAACCGAAACCCGAAATTTTTGACTGGCAGAAACTTGTCGGCTTGGCAATAGATGAAACGTGTACTCTTGCAAAAGATAAGTCTCAAAAAATTGTGGCAAAAAACTATACAAATAACACGGAAATATTTGCGGACAAATTTCAACTTAAAAGAGTAATTGTTAATCTGATTTCAAATGCAATAAAATACGGTTTTGACAATTCAATAATAGAGATTGAAACAAAAAAAGATAAAGGGCGTCTTATTTTTAATGTTAAAAACAATTCAAAATACATAAATAATTATGATACAAATCGTCTTTTTGATAAATTCAGACGGGATAAAAGGGGAAAAAGCGGAATCAGTTGCGGATTGGGTTTATATCTTGTAAAACAAATAATAACAGCTCATAAGGGCAAAGTTTTCGGGAAATGTGAAAAATCCGGCGAATGTAATTTTGGCTTCTCAATTCCCATAAAAAACAATTTTTAGTTACTATTCTTTACATTCTTTCATAAATTTTTAAATACGGTATAATATTTAAAAAGGAAGGTTTTATGAGAGAAGAGATTTTATCATTAATTGAAAAAAACAGCAGAATTGATTTAAAAGAACTTGCTGTTTTAGTTGGTTCAACGGAAGTTGATGTGGCAAACGAAATTTCAAAAATGGAGCAGGAGGGAATAATTTGCGGTTTTCACACTCTTATAAATTGGGAAAAAACCACAAAAGAAAAGGTTAATGCCCTGATAGAAGTAAGAGTCACCCCTCAGAGAGGACAAGGGTTTGATGCTATTGCACAGAGAATATACAATTATCCCGAAGTTACCGCAGTATATTTGATATCGGGCGGTTACGATTTGCTCGTTGCAATAGACGGTAAAACACTGAAAGAGGTCTCAACCTTTGTATCGGAAAAACTTTCCACTCTTGAATATGTTTTAAGTACGGCTACCCATTTTATTTTGAAAAAGTACAAAGACCACGGTACAATTTTCGATGAAAATAAAACGGACATAAGAGAGGTTATAACGCCTTGAAGAATCCGCTTTCAGATAAAATAATTTCAATTAAACCGTCAGGTATAAGAAAGTTTTTCGACCTTGTGAGCGAGATGAAAGATGTAATTTCATTGGGAGTCGGTGAACCTGATTTTGATACCCCTTGGCATATAAGAGATGAGGGGATTTATTCGCTTGAAAAAGGAAGGACTTTTTATACCTCAAATTCAGGGCTTAAAGAATTAAAACAGGAAATTTCAAATTATATTTTGAGAACACAAAATATTACATACAATCCGCAAACGGAAGTTCTTGTTACTGTCGGCGGCTCGGAAGCAATAGATTTGGCATTCAGAGCAATGATTAATCCCAAAGATGAAGTTCTTATTCCGCAGCCGAGCTATGTTTCTTATTTGCCTTGTGCCATTTTGGCAGATGCAAAGCCCGTTATAATAAATCTAAAAGCGGAAAATAATTTTAAACTGACGGCAGATGAAGTTTTATCTCATATTACCGATAAAACAAAAATCCTTGTTTTGCCGTTTCCGAATAATCCGACCGGCTCGATTATGGAACGTGAAGATTTGGAAAAAATTGCAAAAATCGTAATTGAGAAAGATTTGTATGTGATTTCTGATGAAATATATTCGGAATTAACCTACAAGGGCAGACATATTTCTATCGCTTCAATTGACGGAATGAAAGAACGTACGATTTTGATAAACGGATTTTCAAAAGCTTATGCTATGACGGGCTGGCGTTTGGGGTATGCGTGTGCCCCGGAAAATATTTTAAAACAAATGACCAAGGTGCATCAGTTTGCGATAATGTGTGCCCCGACAACAAGCCAGTATGCGGCAATTGAAGCCCTCAAAAACGGAGATGACGATGTCAGTACGATGAAGCAGGCATATAATCAAAGAAGAAGATTTTTGATGAATTCGTTTAAAGAAATGGGCTTGGAATGTTTTGAACCGTTTGGTGCATTCTATGTTTTCCCGTGTATAAAAGAGTTTGGGTTAACGAGCGAGGAATTTGCAACAAGATTTTTGAAAGAGAAAAAAGTTGCGACAGTTCCCGGCACAGCTTTTGGTGATTGCGGAGAAGGATATTTAAGAATATCATACGCATACTCAGTTGATACTCTCAAAAAAGCAATGATAAAATTGAAAGAATTTGTTGAAGAACTCAGAACCAAATAAGTTCTACACAACCTGTACTCTGCCGTCTGTTCTGATAGTCAGCGGTTTGTTCATTTTTTTAATATAATTAACCGCAACGGTATCTTTATCATAATCGTAATATTCAACAAGATTATCAATTTTGTTTAACATTGAGAATCTGTCTCCGCCTTTTGCGAGAAAATCATCATAAGCACATAGATATTTTTTATTCGGGTTAGGGTTATTTATATCAACAGGCTTTGAATTACCTTGCTTATCAACGAAATTCAACGATAAAAGTTCGCCTTGCCTGCTTACGGTATATCTGATTCCCGAACCCATCAGTAATCCCGGTTTTTTATCGTGTGATACAACTGATTTTGCCCCGAATTTTAAAGCATCAACAAGTTCTTTTTCCGTCAAATATGTTTTAACCATTCTGTTTCTGAAAGGGGTAATGCTTGAAATATCTCTGTCTGTTACATCCCCGACATTCAGCGAACCTCTGAGGTTTGCAGAGTTAATAATAGCTATATCAACATCCATTTCACTTCTGATTGCATCCGCAAGAAAATCTGCATAAGGATTTTCCTCCGTTAACGGCGATTCAGGCATCGGCGGTGCAACCGCAACTTTGCCTACAACCTGCGGTTTACCGAATAAAGAGTCTGTTAAAGTCGTCATTACAAGGCTTTTATTGTATTTTTGCGTATCAAAAACAGAGTTCTGAATATTTTTGAGTACCCCTTTTTCGTCAAATTCAACGCTTAAAACTCCAAAATTGTTGCCGTCACGTCCAGCCTGCGTAATTATTACAGGTTCTCCCGATTTGGAGAAAAATAAATTTTCTCCATTTTTCACATCTTTTATCAAATCATGTGAATGTCCGCCTATTATTATGTCAAGCCCGTCAAGCTCTTTTGCTATTTTTTTATCATAATCAATTCCGGCATGGGAAAGAAGAATTATTTTATTTATACCCTGTTTTTTAAGATTATCAATATGTTCCTGTAATTCTTTTATTGTCTGCTCAGGAGAATCTATAGTTACCCCTTCCATATACGAAGCATCTTTAATCCTTGCAGTCAAAGAACTCGGCTGAATTCCCAAAAAACCGTATTTATGACCGTTAATTTCTTTTATGGTAACAGGAGTAATTTTATCGTCACTTCCTTGCGGAAAATTCATGTTTGTACCCAAAAACTGTGTTTTTGCGGTTTTAATTAACTCTTTAAAGGGTCTTATTCCTTTGTCCAATTCGTGATTACCAATTGTGGAAAGTGTTATTCCCGCAATATCAAGAAAATTTATTGCCGATTGATTTGTGGGTTCGTGCTGTCCGAGCATTATATCTCCCGCACTAACTTTAAATGTGTCCGTTCCTCTGTCTTTCACAAAACGGTCAAAAGCTCTTGATGCTGTAACAAGTTTTTCCATTTTCGGAACCTGACCATGTATATCATTTACATAGAAAATGTCTGCTTTTACTGAATTTACGTTATTTATCGGTGTAATCATAATTGCTCCTGTCCGTTTAACATAAATTCCGTAAAGAAAAAATATTGCTATAAAAATTTTTTAAATTAAAAAAAATTTACATTTTGAATGCCGGAATAATGGGTAAAAAATCGACTCATTGTCAGTTAAAGTATGCCCGACTTACATTTTTTTTAAAAGTTTCCTCCGCCCGAGCAGGGCATATAAAAAATAAACATAAATTCTTATTTTAGTAAACGCAAAGTCGTTGGCTTGTTTTTACAACGAAGTTGTGCCAACGACTTATATAAAAAGGTAACTAATTGCTTGACATGTACATCAATGACATGTCAAATTCCCTCTCCTATGGAGAGGGATTAAGGGAGAGGGTATTTATTTATTATACCCTCTCTCAAATTTCTAAACTCATAAATTCGTTAAGAAATTTTACTCTCTCCAAAAGAGAGAGAATGCAGGTCATCACAAAGTCCGTAGTCGGCATTAATATGCCGACAAATAATAATGTCGGATTGGTAAATCCTACCTACATACTTACACTTATCTTGTAAATTCGGTAATAAAATTTTGCGGCTTTTGGCGGATTAATAATACAAAAAGGTACGCCATTATGACGTACCTTTCTTGATTTAAGATTTTATTTTATGAACCAAATGAGCTTAAAAGGCTGCTCCAATCAATATTGCTTGCAACATTTGCTACCATACCGCTTATGTCAGCACCGCTTGATTCTTTTTTATCTGTTTTGGCAGAAGCAGTATCCGTTGTTGTTGCAGTATCTGTTGATGCTGCTTTTGTAAGTGTGTCAAGACCTACTGTGCTTTGGTCTTGGTTTGCTGCATTATTTAACAAATTAGGTAAAATTTTTGCTATTGCTGCAAGAATTGCACTTGCATCAACACCTTGTGAATCTCCTGTTTTTCCTGTTGTGCCTATTAATGATAATATTGAATTTACATCTAATGTCATAATTTTTTCTCCTCTCTTTTATTCGTTATTTACTGTAATTTTTTAGCTGAAAACATTTATCGTATCACCTATTTTGCCGCCAATATCTTCACCTGCGTATTTACCCCAAAAACTGCCGCCGCACCAACCAAAAAAGCAGGTGCCGACAACTTGACCGATAGGTTTACCTACTTTTGCCATTGTTTTGCCTTTTCCGCTTTCAGTTTTTGAGCCCGGCATTCTTAACCCAATATTAAAAATTTCTCCAAGTTTAGACATTTTACCATTTCCTCTTTCTTAATTATCTCTCTTACATTATGATAAAAAAATTCTCTTCATAAAAATTGCCTTTTTAAATAATAAATATTAAGAAATGTTAAGATAATATGTAATAACCATTATTAATTT
>JAFSWA010000092.1 GCA_017444705.1 bacterium | reverse complement strand
CTCACCTTTCAGGTGATGGTGTCAGCCCTACTCCATTGTCTTTTGCGGCATCGCCGCTCCATAATTTTGTCATTCTTTTCTCACCTTTCAGGTGATGGTGTCAGCCCTACTCCATTGTCTTTTGCGGCATCGCCGCTCCATAATTTTGTCATTCTTTTCTCACCTTTCAGGTGATGGTGTCAGCCCTACTCCATTGCCTTTTGCGGCTTTTGTACTAAGGTATATTTTACTCCTTTTTCTATAATTTCCATTGGAATATCTGTATTCATTAATATCAGTTTTTTATTTTTTAAAACAACAACATATCCTTTATTTAATTTATCTTCGAGCCATTTATAATCCGATTGTTCCTGTATATCAACCGTATCTCCGTAATAATATATTATTGAATATCTGTGACCGAAATCAAAAGTTGCAAGTTTTAAATTGTTTTCTTTTGCATATTTTGCGTAATTAATCAAATCTCTTTGACCGAAATTAACCACAAAGTTAAAAACAAATAAATTTGTAATTAGGGTCAAAATCAACATTAACACAACACAAGAACCGAAGAAATATTTTTGTGAATAATTTCTTCTTACACCTATAAAGTTAAATATTGAAAAAGAACCGAAGAGAAATACTGCACATAGTAATAATATTTTTAAATCTTTTGTTATTTCAAAACCGAGATTTACTTTCAAAAGGGCAGCTATTAACCCTAAACAACCTGTAATTGCAACTATTAAAAATATTGACGAAATTATTATATTTGAAATTTTGATTTGAGTAGCAAATTTATTATTCTCAATATATTCATTAAAAATATATCCTGATATAAATGCGAGCGGAAATGCCGCCCGTAAAACGTATGTCGGCAGTTTTGTACTTGCGGAAGAGAAAAATAAGAATATTACGAGAAATGCCATTATATTTATACTTAAAAATCTTTTTTCCATTGAAAAATCCGGAGAAAAATATTTAAAAATATTAAAGTTAAATCCGTTTTTGAAATTAACAAATATTTTTCTTATTTCGTTAATTAAAGTTGTCAGGTGAACAAAAATAAACGGAATACATCCGACAAAAATTACGGGGATATAAAACCACCAAGGTTCTTTTCGATTTATTCCCTGAGAATTTAAAAATCTTGCGAGATGATGTTTTATAATATATTCATCAATAAAGGCTTGTCCATGTACTTTACACATAAGAAAATGCCAAGGCAAAATTATAACAAGCATGAGTAAAACCCCGACTCCGATTTTTTTAAAATCAAACAGTTCTTTCACCCTTTTTGAGAACAAATATGCAAAAAATACAATGGCAAAAGGAATTACTATTCCGGGAAGTCCTTTTGAAAGTGCGGAAAGGGATGTAAAAAGATAAAATCCGCCCCAATACAACCAATTCTCTTTTCCTTGTGAAAAAAGAGTCATTATTCCAAAATACGCCGAAACCATCATTGTTACCGACAAAAGCAAATCAAGAATTGCTATATGTGAAAGTACTATGAATATTACACTTGCACCCAAAGATAAAGCAGACAAAAGTCCGAATCTTGATGAAACTGTTTTTTTGCCAAAGAAGTACATCATAAAGACTCCGAAACTTGCCATAAGTGCCATCGGAAGTCTTGCACTCCATTCATTTACTCCGAAAAACAGAAAAGACAAACTTTCTAACCAGAAAAATAACGGCGGTTTTTCAAGAAAAATTTCCCCGTTTATAACAGGTGTTAAAAAATTACTTGATTCAAACATTTCTTGTGCAATTCTTACATATCTTGTTTCATCGACATCTATCAATGGATATGAGCCTAAAAATACGAAAAACATTATTATGCAAAATATCGTTAAAATAGTTATAGATTTTAATTCTTCTTTATTCTTTATCAGATTCATTTTTTGTTTCCTTTTTTGTTTCTATCTGAGATATTATTTTTTGAGCATCCTCAGATTCAGGTAATATTTCTAATATTTTGTTCGCTACGGTAAGAGCATTGTCATAATCTTTTAAATTATAATAACACTTTGTTATACTTATCATAATGGTAATATTATTCGGATTTTTGTCATACAATTCCAAAAATATTTGAAGAGCATCATTATATTCGCCAAGTGCCATAAGGCTTGCACCCAAAATATTTTGAGTTTCAGAATGTTGTTTTATGTTTAATGCTTTTATACAAAAGGCTTTTGAATCTTGAAATTTTCCCATAAAAAACAGAACTTTCCCAAGATTTGCAAGTGTTTCAAAATTATCGGGAAGTAATTTATTTGATTGCATCAAATATTCATATGCTTTATCCTGTTCATTCATTGAAATTAAATTTATAGCTGCATATAACAAGACTTCGTAATCCTTGCCGTTTGATACTTCTATTGCTTTTTCATATAATTCTTTTGCTTTTTCAAATTGTTGAATTTGATTTAAAAAACTTGCATATTCAAAGACTATGCTATATGAATCAGGGTCAATTTTGTAAGCTTTTTCAAATTCTTCTTTTGCATAATCTATCTGATTTCTCAAAAAATACAAAACTGCCAAATCTTTTCTTGCAACTGCGTTATTTTCTTCCAATTTAATAACTTTTTTCATTTCTTCCATTGCCGTATCATAATCACTGAGCATTGCAGAAATTATAGCATATTCATATCTTACATCAGCCGAAACAGAACCTTTTGCAATCAATTTCTTCAATATTGCTGCGGCTTGTGCTATATTACCGTTAAATCTGTAACATTCTACTAATTTCTTACCTATGGATTCTGATTTTGGATTAAGTTGATATAATCTGTAAAGTATCTTTTCTGCGGAAGTATAATCTTCCATTCCCATATACGCATTTGCCAAACTCGTTTGATAAAACTGTTTTTCAGGGTGAATTACAGACAAGGATTTATAATAGGTTGCCGCCTGTTCATATTTTTCGGCTTTCATTGCACACATTGCAACCGTAACCAAAAAAACATCAGACGGTTCAATCTCATACACCTTTTTTGCCATTTTGTATGCAGTTTCAAAATCCTCTTTTTCAATATAATAATTTGTTAAAAGATTATACGCAATTACATTATTAGGGTCTGTTTCCACCGCTTTATTTAAAAATTTCAAAGCATTTTTATAGTCTTTTATATCCAAATATGCCCCGCCTATATTTGCATTCATATTTGAATGCTCCGGATTAATTTTGAGACCTTTTTCCAAAATTTCTATAACTTCGTTTGGTCTGTTCTGAGTAATCAGAATCGAAGATATTATATAATAAGGCTGATAATCATCCGGATTATATTCATTCGCCTTTTGTGCAAACAAAAGTGCATTTGGAAGGTCTTTTCTTTTCATATTTATAATTGAAAGATTTTTATAAGCATCCGAAAAATTCGGCCTGAGTTCAATAACTTTTAAATAGGCTTTTTCCGCAGCTTCGTCATTTTTTAAATTTTCATTCAATACCCCCAAATAGTACCAGGAAGTCGCATCGCTTGCATCGATTTTAACCGCACGTTCAAAATTAACTCTTGCCTGCTCAAATTGATTTATATTGACATTACATAGTCCTAAATTTTTTTGCACAAAAAAATCATCGGGATTTTCTTTTTCTTTTTCCAAAAGAAGTTCTTTTGCTTTCAAAAAATCCTTATTTGTCACTAAATTATTTATATTATTAATAAATTCTTCATTCATAATTACGGATTTATTCAATTTTATTGTCGATAATCGGCTCAGGAAAATCACCGGAGTTTATCGGTTTAATATTGTTCAAATCGACTTTTGGTGCTTCAATTGAAGTTTCGATATCCTCGTTAGTTCCTTCGGCTTCTTTATTTGCTTTGGCATCTTGTTCTTCAAGATACTCTGTCGGATTAAGAGTTTTCTTTGGCGGAAGTTTTGTATAATTTATTTCTACCGGCGGATAATCAAATTTTGTTGCACCATATGGTTCTGTTGCAACTTGCATAACCGCTTTCCATATTTTTGCGGGAACAGTACCGCCTGTCATACCTGTACCGCCTTTTGAAAGGTTATCAACACCAACCCAAACACCTGTAACAACATTGGGGGTATAGCCGACAAACCACGCATCTTTGTAATCATCCGTGGTTCCGGTTTTTCCGGCCGCTTGTTTTCCGATATCTGCGGCAGTACCTGTTCCTGATTTTATTACAGTTTCAAGCATTGCAGTAACCGTTGCGGCTGTTTTTAAATCCAAAACTTTCATAACTCTTGTTTTAGGTGCTTTATATATGATTTTCCCTTTTGATGTTTCGATTTTTTCGACCGCATAAGGGGTTACTCTGTATCCGCCATTGGCAAATGTACCATATGCAACAGCCATTTCATTGAGTCTTACACCGCTTGTTCCGAGAGCAATTGTATAATCATCGGGAATCGGTGTTGAAATACCCAAAGTTCTCGCTATCTGTATTACGGAACGAATACCTACTTCCTGTATTAATCTTACAGTCATTACGTTTGATGATATCATCAATCCCGCATACATCGGCATTTTACCTCTGTAAGTATTTCCGTAGTTTCTCGGAGTCCATTTTCCTATTTTTACCGGCAAATCTTCAATTTCATCATTTGGGCTCATTCCCTTTTCTATTGCCGCAGCATATACAAAAGGTTTAAAAGATGAACCGGGTTGTCTTACTGCCATTGTAACTCTGTCAAACTGGCTTTTTTCATAATTTTTACCGCCTGCGTATGCAAGAATTTTGCCGTCAATAGGGCAATAGGTAAAGACTGCCGCCTGAACATTGTCGTTATTCCATACTCCCGATGCACTTAACTGAGTTCTGATTGCATTATCAACAGCTTTTTGTGCGTTATAATCAAGCGTAGTCGTAATTTTATAGCCGCCATGTGATATTTCGTTTTCATCAAATCCGAGCATATCAAGCTCTTTCATTACATAGTCAACAAAATAAGGTGCTTTGTTCAAAGTGTATATTGCAGGCATCGGATTTAATTTTAAAGGTTCTTCTTTTGCCTTCAAATACTCGTCTTTTTTAATATAATGCATTTTATACATTCTGCCGAGGACTTGATTTCTTCTTTTTATTGCTTTATCAGGATTGTTGAACGGCGAATATACGGAAGGTGCCTGCGGTAATCCGGCTATTAACGCTGTTTCCGCAAGAGAAAGATCTTTCAAATCTTTGTTAAAATAAATTTTTGCCGCACCTGCTACCCCGTATGCACCCGAACCTAAATAAATATTATTTAAATACATACCCAAAATATCATCTTTTGACAATGTCTTTTCTATCTGAACGGCTATTTTAAACTCTTTAATCTTTCTTTCCATAGAGCGTTCGTTTGATAAAAACAAAATTCTTGCTAACTGCTGGGTAATTGTACTTGCACCCTGAGCAGCACGTCTTGATTTAATATTTACAAACAGAGAACGAACCATACCAAAAGTGTCAAAACCTTTATGTTTGTAAAAATTCTTATCTTCCGTCGCAATAACCGCTTTTTTCATAATATCGGGAATATCTTTTATGTCTTTTCTTTCATAGTTATATGCCGTAAAAGTTTTTATGACCTCTTTTTCATCAGCGGCGTATATTTTTGTAACAACACCCGGTTTAAAATCTTTAAGATTTTTTATCGGCGGCTGCATTGAAATATAGATATTTAAAGCTACTGAAAACGCTAAAATAACTGCAAATATAAAAACTATTATCGTACCTAAACAACCATTACCTTTTTTGGGTGTTTTATATTTTCTTGGCATGTTTTTCCCTCTTAATATATAATTACATTGTATATTTTATCAAATAAAAATAAAATGTTTAATATTATTAAATCTTTATACTATGAAGTTATGTCTTACTTCGTACCCGAAAAAATTGAGTACGAGATAACAGGTGAGTGCAAAAAATGCGGAAAATGCTGCCGCTATATGTATAGCGTCGATACATATACAGAACGTGAATTTAAAATTATGCAATTTTTATACCCAAAATACAAAAGATTCTATATAAAAGGAAAAGATGAATTCGGAAATTTTATTTTTGCCTGCAAACTCGTAAATGAGGATGGGACATGTTCAGATTATAAACACCGATTGAGAATGTGTAGAAATTATCCCGCAAAAAAAATAATGTTTAACGGAATATTGCATGAAGGCTGCGGTTACACCGTGCATAAAAAAGAATTTAAGGATTATCTAAAATAAAATATTATTAAGTTTTGTAAATTCTATTATTATTTTAGGCAATTATTTCTGTTCACCGTTCTTTTCAAAGTCGTAGTAACAAATAAGGAGACAAAAATATGATTGGAAAAACAGGAATGACCCCTTCATTCGGAGGTAAACTTGAAGTTGCTTGTCGTGATGTAGAAAATAACCGTAACATGATAACAAAAATAGATACAAAAAACATCTTAGCAATTAAGCAGGATATAAAAGACCCTGAATACACTAATATTGTGACTTATGATTTTAATAGTAAAAAACATCAACTTTATATGGTACCAAAAACTTATGCTTCAAAACAAGATATTATAGCGGCATATGCGGCAGCAAAAGATGCTGATATTGTAATACAAGCAATAAATATATAAAAACATCAATAAAGGCGGGCAAATTTGCCCGCCTTTTGATTTATTTACCCTATAACATCATAAATCAACGGTTCAAGGGGAATTTTATTTTCTTCAATAACAAAAGCTTTTTGAGCTTTTTGTTTTACTTCATCAATATTTTCAAGTGAATTTGCGTAAACGGTGAACAAGATTTCTCCTTTATTTACAAATTCACCTGTTTTTTTGTTGATATAAATTCCGACAGCATAATCAATTTTATCGTCTTTAAATGTTCTTCCGGCACCTAAAAGCTTTGTTGCCTTTGCAATTTCAAGAGGATTAATATGATTAATATAACCTGATTTTTCTGCCTTAACTTCAATTATATTTTTAGCCTGCGGAAATTTTGAATAATCTTCAATAACGGAAACATCTCCGCTCTGAGAAATAATCAAGTCTTTGAATTTTTGAAGAGCCTCTCCCGATTCCAACACCCTATCAAGCAATTTAACCGCAGAATCTCTGTTTTCGGATTTACCGGTCTTTATTAAGGTCTGAATTGCAAGTTCAAAGGTTACATCTTTCAAATCTCTTTGATAATCACCTTTTAAAAATTTAATTGCTTCAATAACCTCAACAGAATTCCCGACGGCATGACCTAACGGTTCATTCATATTTGTAATAACTGCACAGATTTTTCTGCCGAGTCTATTGCCGACTTCAACCATTATTTGTGAAAGCTTTTTAGCATCTTCAAGTGTCTTTATAAATGCACCCTCTCCGCATTTTACATCAAGTATAATACAATTTGCCCCGCTTGCTATTTTTTTTGAAACAATAGAAACGGCAATTAAAGGTATTATATCAATCGTTGCGGTTACATCTCTGAGTGCATAAAATTTACCGTCAGCGGGAGTTAAATTATGGGTTTGCGAGGCTATCGCAAGTCCTGTCTTTTTAACTTTTTCCAAAAAATCATCAAGTTCCAATTTGCAATTAAACCCCGGAATTGAATTAAGTTTATCAATAGTTCCGCCTGTATGCCCGAGTCCTTTTCCGGACAACTTCGCAAGAGGGACACCGCATGCCGCAACGAGCGGTAAATAAATAAGTGTAATTTTATCCCCGACACCTCCTGAGGAATGTTTATCCGCAACCACATTGCCGATTTTTGACAAGTCTAAAACAGTCCCTGATTCAACAGTAGCTTTTGTCATTATAGTTGTTTCTTCAATAGTCATTCCCTGAAAATAAACAGCCATAAAAAACGCACTAAGCTGATAATCGGCAATGGTGCCATTCACGGCACCATTAACGATAAAATATATTTCCTCTTCATTCAGGGCAAGACCCTGTTTTTTCTTCTCTATTAAATCGGTTATTTTCATTAAATTACTTGTTATTTAATCCTGAAACCACTTCATTTGTAATGTCAATACCGCCTGTTAATACAACGGAAGAATCAACTATAACGTCAATTTTCTTCTGAGTTGCAACTCTTTTTGCAACCGCCATTATGTTATTGAAAATTTCTTCTTCTTTTTGTACTCTCATTTTTGAAAGTGCATCCACTTTTGACTTGTATTCTCTTTGAACTTTTTCTTCAAAACTTTTTCTTTCGACGGGATTTGCCAAATTTTTGTACTGTTTTTCCTTATCAAGCATGTACTGCTGTAATTCTGTTTCTTTGTTATCAAGCAATTTAATTGTTTCTTTTGCGTAGTTATAACTCATCAATACATTTTTGTAATTCAAAACTCCAACCGTATCAGCAAAAGCATTTGCTCCGATAAAAAGTGATGCCAAAAACGCTACAACAGCTAATTTTAATTTTTTCATTTTGTACTCCTTCTATAAACTTATGGTTTTAGTGTAACACAACAAAAAAAATCAGCAACAAGTATGTTTTATAAATGTGTAGATATATAACAAATTTTTATTATAATTTTAAAACGAAAAAATTTAGAATTTGTTTTTTAATATTGACTTTTTAAAAATAATCATTAAAGAAAAAGAAATCAGGCAATATGCTTTTGCCGACATAGGATGCGGAAAATACCTTAAACGGCGATTTTCTGCAAACTAAGCAAAAAACTACTTCCATATTTCTCCTTTTCTCGTAAACTTTAAAACAGTCCGCCGATGAATATCTCAGCGGACTTTATTTTTTATAAAGTCTAAATAATAACGTTTTCTGCTGTTTTATAAGCTTCAAATGCTTTAAAGGAGCTTCTTACCAAAGGAGAAGAAATGACAATTTTAATTCCTTCTTTTTGTGCTAATATTTTCAATTCTTCAAATTCTTCGGGAGTGTAGTATTTTGCCACTTCAAGATGATTTTTGCTCGGGCGGATATATTGTCCGATAGTTAAAATATCAAGATTTATCTCCCGTAAATCTTTAAATAATTCAATTAAATCCTCATTTGTTTCCCCTAAACCAACCATAATACCTGTTTTTGTAAAAGTTTTTTCTTTTGCATATTCCAAAACTTTAAGCGAACGCTCATAAATTGCCTGCGGTCGAACAGATTTATACAATTTACTGATTGTTTCCACATTATGATTCAAAACATCGGGTTTTGCCTCCAAAACAATATCGAGGGCTTTTAAATATCCTTTGAAATCAGGTATTAAAACTTCAATTTTTGTTTTGGGCGACAATTTTTTGATTTCCGTAATAGTTTTTGCAAAATGTTTGGCTCCGCCATCATCAAGGTCATCTCTTGTTACGGAAGTTATTACTGCATAATTCAGCCCTAATTCTTTTACAGCCTGTGCAACATGCAACGGTTCATCAGGGTCAAGAGGTTTAGGTTTTCCCGTATTTATATTACAAAACCGGCAATTTCTTGTGCATGTATCACCCATAATCATAAAAGTTGCCGTGTCTTTTGAATAACACTCCGCCTTATTCGGACAGCGAGCCTCTTCACAAACCGTATTCAGGCATTTTTCTTTGAGAATTCTACGGACTTTCTTTGTTTTATCCGTATCTATTATTCCTCGTTTAAGGTAATCAGGCAAATGTTTCGGCATATTTTAAACCCCTTTCATTACAGTAAGAGGTTCGCTGCAAAGCCCCAAAATCGATTCAAACGAGCCTTCCGAATATGTCGGGTGAGCGTGGCAAATTTCTTTGAGTTCCGATATTTTTAATTTGTTTTGAATCGGCAATATAAATTCACAAATAAGACTTGAAGCCTCAGGAGAAATAATATGTACTCCTGCAATAATATCATTAACACTCAATAATTTTACAAACCCCTCAATTTCCCCGTCAGATTGTGCTTTCCCGAGTGCAGAAATCGGATATAAAAATTTTTTATAATTTGTTCCCGCAAGTTCCTGTTCAGTCTTTCCTGCCCACGCAATTTCCGGTTCACCATATATTACAGACGGGATAACATAATTTCGGGGAATTTTTCCCTCACATAAATATTCCGCAAGGTAAAGTGCCTGATGAATTGCATTATGTGCCAATTGAATTTTTGAGGACGCATCACCTATTACATAAACACCGCTTTTATTTTTATAAATTTCATCAACAGTTGCAGAACCTTTTTCACTTGTTTCTAATGTATTATTATTATTATTTTTCGGCAATACTGCCTTTCTGCCTGTCGCAACGAGGATTTTTTCCGCTTGTATTTTATCTCCGCTTTTTAACACAACCGAATTATTCTCAACTTTTTCGACATAGTTTGAAGTATAAATTTTAACTTTGTTCCTTTTTAAAATTCTCTCAATTCTTTGTGATACTTCAAAATCAGCCGTCGGCAAAAGTTTATCTGCCATTTCAATAAGATAAACCTGACTACCGAGTGAAGAAAAAATTCTTGCCCATTCAATACCTATTGCACCTGAGCCTATTATTGCAATACTTTTGGGCAATTCGGTTAATTCTAAAATATCATCTGAATTTAAAACAAAGTTGTTTCTTTTTAAAGTTTTAATTTCAGCCGGCTCAGAACCCGTTGCGACTACAATATTTTCGCAATCATAGGTACCGCTTTTGCATTTTATTTTTTCGGAAGATTCAATAAAAGCTTCCTCATATATTATATCAACGTCATAACTTAGAATTAGTTTTTCAAGTGATTTTCGCATTTTTTCTACAACCGTATTTTTTCGTTCATATATTTTTTGAAAATCAAAAGAAATATTTTCTGCCGTTACGCCAAATTTTTCGCATGTTTTGAACTTATCAAAAAGAGAACAGGAATGTAAAATCGATTTTGTAGGAATACAACCGAAATTCAAACATGTTCCTCCAACATATTTATTTTCAAACAGAATAACCTTTTTCCCTTTTTGAGCCAATCTTATTGCGAGCGTATATCCCGCAGGTCCTGCACCTATTATACCGACATCATACATTTTTTCTTAGTCCTTTTTTGTAAGTTTTTCAATAGCCGCTTCAAGTGTTTTAATTTTATTTTCCAAAATTCTGATTTGCGATTTATCATTATCCGACTGAACTGACATTTTATTCATTTTAAACTCGTAATCTCTGTTCAATTCTGTTTTGGATTTTAAATACCATATGAAAGACAACCCGTCAATTAGCATTGTTAAAAGACCGAATCCAAGAAGTATCCATGACATTTTTGTTAAAATTAACCCTTTAAACGGAATATTAATTTCTCCCGTATAAGAATAATTTACTATCAGCAGATAAATCCAAAATACCGACAATAAAATCGCTGCACATAATATAACTTTTCTCATTTTAATCCCCTTAAATATTTAATTGTTTTTGACAAATCCTCATCAAAATCTATTTTAATATCAATATTTTTTCCTTGCAAATTTGTAAAATTCAAATGGAATGCTTGAAGCACCTGATTTGTAGTGTTGATTTTAAGTTTTTCTCCGCCATATAGAGTGTCATTTACAATAGGGTGTTTTAAATGGGACAAATGAACCCTTATTTGATGGGTTCTTCCGGTCAAAAGTGTAAGCTTTAATAGGGAATAACCTTTAAAAGTTTCAATTGTTTCATATTTTGTTACCGATGGTTTTCCGCCTTCGACAACCGCCATTTTAGTCGGATTTTTCGGATTTCTGTCAATTGGTAAATTTATTACCCCGTTAGGCTCTTTCATGTAACCTTTTACTACGGCATAGTACTCCCGAATAGCTGTTTTTTCTTTAATCTGTTTTTCAAGATAAAGATGTCCTTTATTTGTTTTTGCAACAAAAATCAATCCGGAAGTATCTCTGTCAAGCCTGTGAACAATTCCGGGACGCATTTTACCGTTAATATCTGAAAGTGTTTTAAAATTGTATAAAAGTGCATTGACCAAAGTTCCCTCTGTTTCCTGTTCAGTTGGGTGAGTCAGCATATTTTTGGGCTTATTTATGACTAAAATATCATTATCCTCATATCTTATATCGAGTTTTACGGGCTCCGGTATAAGTTCAATCTCTTTTATTTCAGGCATTTCCACTTCTATTTTATCCCCGATTTGTACTATATATGAAGCCTTACCCTTTTTACCGTTAACTTTTACAAAGCCGTCTTTAATTAACTGTTGATTTTTTGAACGTGAAAATTCCGTCAGTATTTCGCTTAAAAATACATCAAGCCTTAAATCTGATTTATCGGATATAAGAGTTATCATAATTTTTTAACCAATATTTGAGAAATCAAAACAAAAGCCCCGCAGGTAATAAGCACATCTGCCATATTAAATACAGGGAAATTGACAAAATTTAAATCAAAATAATCAACAACAAAGCCCAAAGAAATTCTTTCATACATGTTATAAACTATGCCGGAAGTCATCATTGCAAAACCGACAGCGGAAGCTTTATTAAGTGCATTTTGAGAAAAATAAACTCTGTAAATTATATAAATCAGAGCTAAAACTCCGACCGCTATTACAAACGGTATTTTTGAATCAAAAAGATTAAATGCCGCCCCAGAATTATGCACGAAAGAAAGTCTTAATACAGGGTTATTGAAAAGCAAATTATGATTTGCCAAAAATTTACATACAAAATTTACTATAACAATCAATCCCAAAAGAAAAACAAAGTTATAGATAAAAAGGTGTTTGTTGTAATCATTTTTCTTGCTCATTCAATCTCTCTTTCTTAATTGGTACTGGAATTACGTTCACTCTTGATGATATAAAAGCAACACCGTCAATTACAAAATCAAGTTTTGATTCTTGATTTAATACAGCTTTTGCAATAGCAACAGAGGCAAACGCAACTTCATTTTTCCCGTCTGAGTTTGAGGTAACAACTCTTTCAAGTTCTCCGTCTTTTTTCATTGCCCGAAAAATTTCTTCCGCTTTTTGATGCGGATATTGAATAGGTTCGGTTGTAATTGAAGCTATTATTCCTCTGCCGTCAGGCAAATTCGCACTAACTTTTATATTATATTCTGTATTTGCCTTTATTGCCTCAGGTGCATCTATTTTTATTTCAATTTCTTTTGCCGAGCCGTATTTCAAATATGATTTTTCATTTAAAGCCATCTCTGAATCAATTTTCCACTCGCCGCTTTCTTTTTTGAAATAATAAACCGCCTTTGCCTCGGAATAAAGAACCCCTTTCCCCGGAATAACGTCATAAGAATCTTTTGTAACACCCTCGGCAATATCAACAGCTTCAACTGTCGCATAATCTCCGTTAACGACAATATTGTTTATTATTGTTTTATATTTTAGCTTCCCGTGAATATCACCTGTTTTTTCAAGTGAGTCAATGTAGCTGTCCATGTCAATACCGTCAGTGTTGACATAAGTGCTTGTGTATAGAGTTTTCAGCTTTGCAAAATTTTTCTTATTTGCATAACTTTGCTGTCTGTCAAGAACTTTTGTTATTTCAGCCTTGTCATCTTTTTGCGACGATAAATTAAACCCAATATGAGATAAAACAGTTTGAATATCGACCGCCTGAACTTTCGGTACAGCTACAATAAACATTAAAATAATACTTAAACAAATTTTTTTCATAATAACTTCCTCAAAATAATAATACCTTAAATATTATATTTTTGCTATCATTAAATTATGATTTTAATATCGGATATCGGAAATACAAGTATAACAGTCGGGCTTTTTAATAAAGATAAGAAGGTCAAAACTTGGCGTCTGACTACGGATAGCAAGCGTTCCGCAGATGAGTACGGAATATTGTTATCTGAACTTATGAAACAGTTTAATCCCAATATACAAATAGAGGGTGCAATTATTTCAAGCGTTGTTACTACTCTAACTGATATTTATTTATCGGCAATCAAAAAATATCTCAATGTTGAACCGATAAATTTTTCGTACAAAATTGATACGGGAGTAAAAATAGCTATCGACAACAAATCGGAAGTCGGAGCGGACAGAATTGTTAATGCGGTTGCTGCCGTCAATTTTTATAAAACTCCTGCAATAGTTATCGATTTTGGTACAGCGACAACCTTTGATATTATTAATGAAAAAAATGAATTTGTGGGAGGAATAATCACCCCGGGTATGAAAATTCAAGCACAGGCACTTTCAAAATTTACATCAAAACTACCGCTTTTAGATATTGAAGCTCCAAAACAGGTTATAGGAACAACTACACAGGAAGCGATTTTGTCAGGAATAGTCAGAGGGCATGCCTGCATGATTTCAGGGTTACTTAAAGAATGCGAAAAAGAGCTTAAACAAAAACCCGTTATTATTGCAACAGGAGGTTATGCATATTTAGTTGAAAAATATATAACTCCAAAATTTGACTATATTGATGAAGATTTAACTCTCAAAGGGCTTAATGTGATTTATAATAAACTTACTTTGTTAAAGCAATAACTATTTTATAAAAATCTTCAATTTTGTCGGGATTGTTTTTTAATTTTTCATTAATTTGAAACAGTAAATCAATTGTATCATTTTTGTGTTCAAAATCAAATGCTTCAATAAAATTGCTGTTCAGGGCTTTTAGTATATTTTCAAGATTAATTAATGACGGGTAGTTTTTGCCGTTTTCAATATTACTTATAGTTGTCGGGTCAACATCAATCAATTCAGCTAATTTATCCTGATTAATGCCTTTTCTTTTTCTAAGTTCTCTTAACCGAAGTCCTAACATTTGTTTATTATTCATTTTAAACCTCATTTATATGTTATAGGTAAATAAATTTAATTTGAATAAAATTCATATCATTAAACACTTGAAAAATGAGCTAAAATCATGTATAATGAAGTGAAACTCATTTTTTATAATATTTATTGATATATACTTGACAAGAAAGAGGTATGAATATGAAATTATCAAAAACAATGATTGTTGAAAGTACGACATTGCCAAACAACGTTAAGGCATTTACTTTGGCAGAAGTGCTGATAACTCTGTCAATTTTGGGTGTAGTGGCTGCAATTACTGTTCCGCAAATGATTAGATATCAAAGTGAAAAAACTGCTATTACAAAGATGAAAAAAGCAATTTCAATCTATGAAAAATTAGCAAATGATTATATTGCAGAAACAGGTGATACTAATTTATCCGATATGGTTGGAACGCAAAATTGTGATAACCTTAAAAATTATATCAAAATGACACAAAGTGTTTGGATAAGTGACGGTAATGACTATGTGGGTAACACAGGTTGTCTTTATACGACATCTGACGGTGCATTATGGTTTATAAATAAAAGCGGTAATGCGGTTGTACATGACTCAGTAAATAACCCGAGATATGGGGTTGTTATGTGGACAAAAGATAAATTGGTAAATTTTGGTGACAGCTCTGATAATTTTCACTATGGTTTAGGGGTTCCTAACTATTCTTCGGATCTTCCGTCTGAGGTTCCGTCATATACAGTGGGAACCGAAATTTACGTTGAACGCAATGTACCAATACATGGTTATTATACTGCCGCACAAATGTTAAGTATAAAAAGCCCTCAAAAAACACAAGCAAGTACCGGAATAGTAACACCGTCTGATGTTTTGAACATTTATGCAGCTTCTTCATCCCCGACTAATGACCCGTCACCGACTTATGATCCTTGTGAGGCAAGCGGTATATGTGATGACCCGTCACCAACTTATGATCCTTGTGAAGCAAGCGGTATATGTGATGACCCGTCACCAACTTATGATCCTTCCCCATCTACAGAACCTTATATTATAAATACAGAACAAGTTCCCGAATGTACAAATATATCAAATGCATACGGTTGTCGCTGTGATTATTACGAAAATGGCGGTACACCTTTCTATTCATGTGAATTTGTTCCTGATGCAAGTTGGTGTCTCCCGACCGATACTCAATGTTGGAATGACTATTATGCAGAGCAATCGCCCTCACCGGAGCCAAGTCCATAACTTGTAGCATGTAGGTCAAGCATTGCCTGACAACATGCATGTCATTGCTTGACATGTACAATTGAGAACTTGTTTCGGAATCTCTTTGGATTCCCACGTCCTCATTTATCACGTCTTTGCGATTACAAGCTTTATCTTTTGTGTAAAAATTATTGCAGACAAATAATATTTATGATAACATTTTTATGCAATTAAAAAGGGACCTTATGAAAGGAATTGTTTTAGCAGGCGGTTTGGGAACAAGGTTATATCCGGCATCGCTCCCTATATCAAAAATACTTCTTTCGGTTTATGACAAGCCGATGATTTATTATCCGATTTCTACGCTTATGCAAAGCGGAATTAGAGATATTTTAATTATTACAAATCCGCTTGATTATGACAATTTTCGAAAACTTTTGGGTAACGGAGCTCAGTTTGGAGTGAATTTTAAATATCAGGTTCAATTTGAGGCAAAAGGTATAGCCGATGCTTTTTTAATAGGTGAAAGTTTTATTAAAAATGATAGTGTTGCATTAATTTTGGGAGATAATGTTTTTTACGGAAAAAATTTTGAAAAGCAATTAAAGAATGCTGTTTCAAAAAATAACGGTGCAACTGTTTTTGCGTACGAAGTTGACGACCCTTGTGCTTTTGGTGTTGTTGAGTTTGATGAAAACGGCAGGGCAATTTCACTTGAAGAAAAACCGTCAAAGCCAAAATCAAATTATGCCGTAACGGGTTTATATTTTTATGACAATAAAGTTGTTGAATATGCAAAAACCCTAAAACCGTCAAAAAGAGGGGAACTTGAAATTACTGATTTGAATAAACTTTATTTAAAAAATAATAAACTTACCGTGGAAAAATTGCCGGAAAACTTTACTTGGCTTGATACGGGAACGCATGATTCGGTTTTGAATGCAGCTAATTTTATTCAAAAAACAGAAAAAGCTACGAGCGAAAAAATTGCATGCTTAGAAGAAATTGCACTTAAAAACGGTTGGATTTCGCCCGAAACTGTTTTAGAGAATATAGAAGATTTTAAAAATAATAACTATTATGACTATGTAAGAAATTATATTATCAAAATGGCACAGAAAGTCTAATTGTCAGCTTATTTTTTACCTAATATAAAAATTGAGAAGTTGTGTTTTTGAATAATTAATAATACCTATTTTCTTCTTCAAGCTCTTTTAATAATTTTTCAAGTTCAGATTCACAATTCAAAGCTCTCATTGTTTTTGTCATATATTTTAAATCGTCAAATATTGGTAATGAAAAACTGTAATCAAATCGGGTACGATGTACTGTCGGATGAAAACCAAGTTCTTTTTTTATTTTTAAAAGTGCCTTTTCAGGACTATTGCTTTCAGAAACGATTTTATAAAGTTTATCCAAGTCATAACTGACAAAATATCCGTAGTATTGCATTTTTTTAATTTGTTCTATTTCATCTAAAATTGTAGATTTATAATTTTTTGAATTACTTCTGTCAAACCAGCTGCCGTTTGCCGATAATGAATCTATCGATTCAATTAATCCTTCTGCGACTCCGTTTGGAGAATATGAATGCATTGTGGGTTTTATTTCGTTATTTCGACAAAACTTCAACCATGCTTTAAAATTTTGCATTGCCGATTCAGCGGATTTACCGCTTAATTTTCCGTAACTGAATTGTCCGAAAAATCCGTCAGCTTCTATGTGAGAATAACCCATTTTTTCAAGTACGGCAGGTACTAAATTATAAGGTTTTTCTGATGTTTCTACTAATTTAACTCCCTTTTTACCTGAAAATTCAGAAACTCTTACGGTTCCTTTTTCTATTTCAGGATTCAGTTTAATAATAACAGCACCTTCGGGTATAGCAACTGAACCGTTTGTATATAAGTCATTTGGCATACCCTCTACAAATTTTCCGGCACTATTGGCTGATACGGCGGAATCATAAGGCATAATAACTGCATAAGGACAATCATCCCAATCGCCCATTCTGTGTGAACGAACAGGGTGATTTAATGTAAAGTGTACGCTGTTTCTTGACCCGCCGAGTTTATCTCTGGTTGATAAAATCATACCGTTTTCAGGTTCATAATTTGTAAGATGAACTAATGCCAATGATGAAGATTCAATATTATGCGGGTCTAATTTTGTCGGTTTTAATCCTGCCGGACTTATATCAATATCTTCCGATTTTATAGCTCTTATAGTTTTTACTAACGGTTTAGCGTTATATTTTCTTAAAACTTCATCAGCAGATATTTTTCCGCATTTAAAATCTTTGCCTAAATCAGATAACATTTTATTTATTTCACTTATCGGTATATCTTTTTCATCCAGTAATTTAAATATTGCTTGTTCAGTTTTTGGATTTACATATTTGAAAAAGAGTCGTATATCCCAGCCGGAAACATTTTCACGGGTTTTCAATTTTTCCAATACTTGTTTAAAAGAGTCAATATTAGTCGCATCAGTTTGGCTTAAAATTTCGAATAAATCATTACTACTCATACTAATCGGATAATTTTTTAATATCTCCACTAAATCAAGTTGAGCTAACACAGATTCCCTGTTTATATATGATTCTGTCATCCATTCATATACATGAGAAGATAATAACGGTTTCAACTGTTTTTTAAGTTTTGCCTCCAATTCTTCATAACTTAAACCGCTTTCTTTTATTTGTTGCTCAACTCTTTGCATAAACCGAGAATACTCTTCATCAGACATTTGAGTTAATCTGTTTATTCTTTCGTAGTTATCAAGACATCCAATCAAATTTCTCTTTTTGGCAGTTAAAATAGTTTCAGGTTTGTATTCTGAAAGAGGAATGGTTATAGGAGAAACTTCTCCTCTTTTAGCATTCACGGAATAATTTTGTAATAAACTTTCGAAAGCTTCCGCACCTTCTTTTGAAGATAAATAACCGTTTTCAAATGGTGACATTGGGAAATTTGATTCACAACCCATAAAAATTTTTATGTGTTTCAAATGTTGTTCAAGATTTTCATAATCCAAATTTGGAATTTCTTTTATATATTTTTGTAAATATCCTTCACGAATTTTATCATTTTTAGCTGCCCATTTTTTAAACAATTTTTTTATTGCATCCCCTGTTTCAGGTGAATACTGACCATTTGTAGATATTTGCACCCCGTCAATAACAAAAGTTCTTGGGGCTGTATCAGGTATTTCAACTTCCGCAGGATTAACTTTCGCTTTCGATTCTACTTTTGCATCTTTGACAACATTTACCCCGTCAACTCCATTCTGTTGGGCAGGTATGCCCAACTTACCTGTTGCTTCTTTTGGAATTACAGCTTCTTCTGCCGGAACTATTTCACATATTATAGCTCGTCTTCCCTTTACTGCTTCAGTAATTATTGTACCATTATGTATTACACCATTATCATTTAGAGCTTTAACCTCTAATACTCTTAAAGAAGTCCCTTTTGGTAAAATTACTTCACTTTGAGAATTGCTTGCACCCCAACTTCTCGGCATAATGCATTTTTGACCGGCTTTGGCTTTAATTATCAGAAAATCTTTATAATATCCATCACCACCTGCGGTACCTTCAACTATTACATTAAGAATACCCGGCCTGGTCATTGTTGACATATATCCTTTGTCTGTAATTATATCTCCGGATTTAACATCAGGTATATTATTTGAACCTCTTATTAACCCTGTATTTTCAGTTAATACACTCTGATTTACATCAAAAAATTCTTGAAATTCTCTTGCTTTTCCACTTAATGTTCTGCCTTCTCTTAATGCATTATTTACTGAACCGCAATTTTCGAAGGATTTTTGGTACCATTCAATTAGCTCTTTACCTTTGGCTTTTTCGCTGAAAATCGTTTGAGTTAAAACTTTTTCACACTTTGGCATTCTTTGTTCCGCATTGTAAGATAATTCTGCCAATTCTACAGGATAATTCATTTTTATCATTCTTTTTATTTGATTCATATTGGAAAGTCCATATGTGTCCTGAGGTATTCCATACTTCTCTACAAGAATTTTTATTTTATCTTCAATTGATAAACTGGTATCTGTTGTTATTGACTTCTCTGTAGTTGTCGGAAATGTTTCTGCTTTAACTTCCTCAACAGGTACGGTCGGTTTTGTACCCTCAACAACCCTATCAGCAGTCGATACAGCCGTTTCTGTTACTCCTGATGCAGCCGTTCCCGCTATCGGAGTTGTTACAACGGAAGATGTCGCCTTCGGCACAGTCAAAGCTCCAAAAGCAGGTTGACCGTCAGATTTAACTATCCCTGTTTCCGTTACGGCTTTCGGTGTTGCTGACGGTATTTCCGGGGTTGCGGTTCCGTTTGGTAACAAACCTCTCAACTTGCTTGCACCCTCCCCGACAGCTGTTGTGCCGGCACCTAATCCGCCGCCAAAAATAAGACCGACTAATGTTCCATATCCTGTATATTTTAAAAATTCTTCAAAATTAAATTTTTTACCCGTTGACGCAACTTCGCACAAGTATCCTTTTGCACTCTCAGTTCCGCTAAAAACTCCGCCGGCAGCTGCACCTTTTACTCCGTTAAATATTATTCTTTGTCCCGCACCTGATACCGCTCCGCCCAATAACGGTGTTGCTCCTGTATTAGCGGTTGTACCCGTAACTGTTGCAGTCAGTTTTCTAAGAGTTTCTTTACTTGTATTACCAAAAATTTGCTCTCCTGCCTTTCGTACCGTACTGTTTGAAGCCTGTTGCATTACTTCTTTTACGGGTACGGTTATTCCTGACTGAAGCAAGCCTGTTTCTTTTCCTGCTGTTCTTATAATATTTGCACCTTGTTTTGCTGCTTGATTAGCCGCAAAATCAGCGGTTTCGATTATGGTATTTCTCGTTGTGGCTTTTCCTAAACCCACAACTATTTGATTTTCGGCATTTGCAACGACTGTTTGTGCCAAAGGCATACCCGCATTTGCCAAAACTTTTGCCGCACCGTACTCAATACCTGCAACAGGAAGCACCATAGCTCCCGTTGTTGCTCCCGATAATAAATCTTTATTTTCTTCGTTTACACTGTATTCTCTGCCGCCGACAGCCGCATCAAGTTTTTTAACTCCTGCTTTGGTAACTGCACCCGCAGATGATGCACCGGCTAAAGCAAGTGCTGTTATACTAAGAGAAGCCCCTCCTGTAAACGGTGCGGCTACCGCTCCGCCCAAAGCTGCCGCATAAGCACCTGCTGCCGCAGAATACGCAGCAATATCTGATGTTACATCAACAACCTGCTGTTGACCTTCTTTAAATGATTGCAAAGCTGCCCTTGTATTTTCAAATGATGCTCCGTCTTTTAAATTTCTTAATTTATATAACTCATGTTGAACGTTATACGAACCGGATTGCATGCCGAACAGGTTTTTAATTCCGTCCCAGGTAAAACCGATAAAACCGTCGGAATTTAATGTTTGTGCCAATTGTTGTTCCATTTGGGCAATCGGATAAATTTTATACTGCATATCTCTGCCCAATTTTTTCATACGTGTTTCATATTCTTTTACTGTCGGTTTTTCACCGTTGTAAAAAAATTGCTGAACTGTTTCATAAAAATGTTGAGGTTCTTTTTCTTTGTCACGTTTTATTAAATAATCAACATAGGCATCAGGGTACGGATGATCAACAAGCGGAATAATTTTGCCGTCTGCGGTTTTAATCACATTATTTTTATGTGCCAATGCAAAAGCAACAAGCGGGTCTAACTGTGCTTCTTTAGGAGCTTCAGGTTCCCCTAAATTTTTTAATAACTGTGTAGCTATAGGTGAACTGTAAAATCCGGGTGTACCGCTTTTAATTTCATCTATACGTTCATTGATTATTCTCATTCTGAGTGCAACATCTGCATCATATCTTAATTGATTTCCGTGTGACATTTTTCCCTCTAAAATTTCCTCTTATATATTTATAAAGAAAATTTTTGAAAGGATATTGCGTTTTTAATTATTTTTATTACAAAATGTTAATGCATTAACGTTTCATTAGTCTGTCAATTTCACGTTTTTGGTCTTTTTTGGCGAGGTCTTCTCTTTTGTCGTGAAGCTTTTTACCTTTTGCAAGTGCTATCTCAACCTTTGCAAAACCTTTAAATATATAAATTTCCAACGGCACAATCGTATAACCGTCTTTTTTGACTTTTGAATCTATTTTTAAAATCTCTTTTTTGCTCAAAAGTAATTTTCTTGTCCTCAAAGGATCGTGGTTATATCGATTTCCGTGTTCAAAAGGACTTATATGACAGTTATAGAGAAAAACTTCCCCGCTTTCAATCCGGACAAAGCTGTCTTTCAAGTTCACGTTATTTTTTCTTACAGATTTTATTTCGGTTCCTGTCAGCACAATTCCCGCTTCATATTTGTCAAAAATATGAAAATCAAAATATGCTTTTTTATTTTTTGCTATAATCTGTCTTTCCATTTTTAGTTCGCTATTTTTCTGTTCTTCAATTATAATAAAAAAAAATGATTAGTAAAACAGATTTAAGAAAACTACTTTCAGAAAAAAGAAGAACGCTTGATACAAAAATTTTGAGCGGTATTATTTGTGAAAAAATAAAAACCCAAAAAGAATATATTGAGGCAAAAAACATTTTTTCATATTACCCTAAACCTTTTGAAGTTGATATTATCCCGCTACTTAAAGATAAAAATAAGATTTGGTTTTTGCCAAAAACATCAGGGGATGAAATGCTTTTTTATGAATATAAATACGGTGATAATTTAGCCAAAGGTGATTTTGGTGTTTATGAACCCGTTTCAGATGAACAAACAAAAATTAT
>JAFSWA010000091.1 GCA_017444705.1 bacterium | reverse complement strand
ATTAATCCTTATACCCGTTTTCAATCTATTTTAGGAATAAATGTCGGATATAATCTTTTTGATTTCGGGGTAAGAGGCGGTAATTTAAAAATTGCGAAAGAAGAAACAAATATAAAAAATCTTGAAACTAAGCAGAAATTACAAGAATTAAATCTTACTCTGCTTGATTCTTATACAAAAATACTTGTTACTACCAAGCAGATTAATATAAATAAAGAGATATTAAAAATTGCCGAAAAAAATCTTGAATATAAAGAAAGGCTATTCAACGCAAAAGAAATTTCAAAAACAGAGTTGAATGATGCAAAAGTTCAGGTTTCTGTCGCTAAGAACAAAATAAGAGAACTTAATGTAATCAGATCAGAGGCTCTCAGCTGGCTTTCCTTTTATACCGGTGAACAATATGATACGGATAATATAAAAGTTGCCGATATAAAAATGCCGAACTTTGATGTTTTGGAATTTCAGGATTATACAAAAAGTTTAGCTTGGAAAATTCACGAAAAATATATAAAGAAAAAAGAGCTTGAATTGTATGTTGCAAAGCGTACTAATTATCCGAAAATAAATGTTTACGGTAAGTATTATTTGTACGGTGCTGACCGTAGTAATGTCGGAAAGGGTTTGGCTATTGAGCCTTCAAACTTTTCCGTCGGTGCTTTTTTGAATATGCCGCTTTTTGACGGATTAAAAAACAATGCAAATATTAAAAAGACGGCACTTGAATTAAAGCAGTTACAAGTTGAAAGAGATAAAGCAATTGCCCAGTTGAGTGCAAGATTAGCTGCTATGCGTTCCAATCTGATTTATCTTGACGGGCAAATTACAGATAATAATATTATTTTGGATGAATTATCCGATAAAGAAAAATCAATGCGTAAATTGGTATCAAAAAGATTAGTTTCTCCGATAGATGAAAACGATGTAAAAATAGAAAAATTAAATCAGCAAATCGAATTAGAAAAGAATAGTGCTACAAAAATAGCTATAACAAGAGGAATACAAATTCTTACCGAGGAAGAATAATGAAAGACAAAAATACTGAAAATGACAAAAAAAATGAGCAGATAACACAAGAAGAAGAGAATATTAAAGCGAGAGCAAATACCGGACTTATTTCTCTTGATATTGTTGCAAAAATGAACAATGTCGATATAGATATGAGAGGAATTGTTCGTGAATACGGAATTTCTACCGTGGAAATTTCTCCCGAAGAAATTATCAGAATTGCGAAACAAAAAGGTTTTAAAGTTAAGAAAAAGAACGAAAAAATAGAAGATTTATCCGAGAAATATCCTTATCCCGCAATTTTGCAATTAAAAGACGAAACTTATATAATTTTGCTCGGGATAAAAGATGATGAAAAAAGAGCCTTGGTGCTTTATCCGCTTGAAAAATCCCCAAAAAGTCTCGGTTATGACGAATTACAGGATTCGATAAAAAATTTTGTAATTGTATTGAGTCATAAAAATTCATATAATGATGTAAAATTTGGATTTAAGTGGTTTTTCAATGAAATTTTTAAATACAAAAAAATTATAGGTCAAGTCCTTTTGGGGTCGTTTGTAGTTCAACTTTTCGGGCTTGTAACACCGTTATTTACTCAGGTTATATTAGATAAAGTTTTGGTTAACAGGACTCTCGCTACACTTGAAGTTTTAGCATTTGCTTTCATTGTGGTTGCGATTTTCGAATTACTTTTAAACCTCTCAAGAAACTACATTTTCATTCATACAACAAATAAAATAGATGCAAAATTGGGTGCAAAATTATTCAAACATTTGTTTCAACTTTACTATGTTTATTTTGAAAACAGACAGGTCGGAAACATTGTTGCGAGAGTGAGAGAACTTGACAGTATAAGAGAATTTATTACAAATAAATCTGTTTCGGTATTGATTGACGCATTTTTCTCAATTGTATTTTTGGTTGTAATGTTTATGTACAGCCCGAAATTAACATTTATTGCAATAGGTTTTTTGAGTATAATTGCCGTAATTTACGTTTTAATAACTCCTGAATTGAGAGCGAGATTAGAAGAAAAATTCCAAATGGGTGCTCAGTCAAACTCTTACCTTGTGGAATCTGTTACAGGGGTTCAAACGGTTAAGTCACTTGCTATTGAAGGTTCAATGTTTAGAAAATGGGAAGATAAACTCGGCAGATATTTAAAATCAAGTTTTAATCTTGCAATAATGGGTAATTTTACCGGTTCTATATGCGGTTTTTTGCAAAAATTAATGACAATAGGTATTTTATATGTCGGTGTAATGCTTGTTATAGAAAACAAATTGACAATAGGTCAGTTAATTGCATTTCAAATGTTTTCGGGGCAATTCTCCGCTCCGATGTTGAGATTAGTCGGACTTTGGAATGAATTTCAACAGGCACTTTTGGCAGTTGACAGAATAGGTGATATTTTGAACAGTCCTCTTGAAATGCAGTCAGGTAATGCAATCACTTTGACTCATGTAAACGGAGATATAAAAATTGAGAATTTGTCATTCAGATATAATGTGGATGCACCTATGGTTTTAAAAAATGTAAGTCTTGATATAAAATCAGGTGAAAAAATCGGTATTGTCGGTCGTTCCGGAAGCGGAAAATCCACTATTGCAAAGCTTATTCAAAGACTTTATTATTCAACAGAAGGTACAATATATATTGACGGTATTGATATAAGAAATATTAACCCCGTTTGGCTCAGAACTAATATAGGTATAGTTTTACAGGAAAATTATTTGTTCTCCGGAACTATAAAAGATAATATTTCTCTGCCGAGACCGAATATGCCGATGGAAGGAATTGTTCAAGCCGCACAAGTTTCGGGGGCACATGAATTTATTTCAAAAATGCCAAGAGGTTATGATACAGAGGTTGGTGAGCGTGGTTCATCACTTTCCGGCGGACAAAAACAAAGAATTGCCATTGCAAGAGCCTTGATTTCAAATCCGAAAATTCTTATTTTTGACGAGGCGACTTCGGCACTTGATTATGAATCAGAAAGAGTTATAAGAGATAATATGGCATTGATTTCAAGAGGAAGAACGATGCTTATTATCGCCCACAGACTTTCAACGATTAAAGACTGCGACAGAATTGTCTGTCTTGACCAAGGTAATATTGTTGAAATAGGCACACACGAAGAACTTATGAAGCAAAACGGCTATTATAAAAAATTGTATGATGTTCAATTTAGTTAATTGATGGAGAATTGATAATGTCAAAAATATTTAATAAAATAATAAACAAAATTTTTCCCAAAACAGATGACAGTCATGAATTTAAGCCAATATTGGCGGAAATTGAAGATGCACCGATTAATCCTATCGGAAATACAATGTTTTGGATTATTATTGTTTTTATTGTTATTGCGTCCTTGTGGATGTATTTCGGAAAGGTTGATATAGTAGTAACGGCAAGAGGTCAGATTATCCCCTCAGGTGAAGAAAAATTTGTCCAATCTCTTGAAAAAGGTGTTGTAACTTCATTGGAAGTTAAAGAAGGGGACCTTGTCAGTGCCGGACAAGTAGTTGCAATTATATCTCCTGCGGAATATGAACCGGGACTTGAACTTAACAATATAAGAGAAGAAGAAGCAAGAGTTTCGGAACAACTTGCGGCTGACAGAGCAAAATATAAAATTGCTCTTGAAAATAAAAACAGATTAGAAACCGTAAAGGATATTCTTCCTCAACAAAGATACGACGATGCCGCAAAAGAAGTTTCTGACTTATCTCACGATATAGGAGCTTTGTCAGCCTCTTTAAGCGAAATCAGAAACAAAAGAATTCAAATAGAAAAACAAAAGCAAAT
Source organism: bacterium (assembly GCA_017444705.1). GTDB lineage: Bacteria > Cyanobacteriota > Vampirovibrionia > Gastranaerophilales > Gastranaerophilaceae > RGIG3525. Next base: position 3,603 of record JAFSWA010000091.1, on the reverse strand, counting down.
ATTAAAAGCCCCCATTGACGGTTATGTAAATACAATAATGGTACATACCTTAGGCGGAGTTGTCCAGCCTGCGGAAAAGATTATGTCAATTGTACCAAAAGATGCACCGCTTCAAATTAAAGCAAAAGTAATGAACCAAGATATAGGTTTTGTTGAAAAAGGAATGCCGGTTTCAGTTAAAATCGATACTTATAATTTTCAAAAATACGGTATAATCGACGGTGAAGTTACACTTGTATCCCCAAACAGTATTGAGGACGAACATATGGGTCCCGTTTTTGAGGTATATATTGTTCCGAAAAATACAACTCTGCTTGTTGAGGGTAAAGAGCAGACCATAAAATATGGTATGACTACTACAAACGAGATAAAAATCGGTAAAAGAAGAATTATTGAATTCTTCATATATCCGTTAATCAAATATATGGACGAAAGTATTAAAGTAAGATAAAGAGCATATCTTTTCGTTATAACTGACGGACTGTGGGCTTTTAACTTTAAAAAACCAACTTTTCGGAGAATTTATTTATGCCAAACCGTCGGGAATATATTTCTCAATCTCTATAATTTTACCTTTTAATTCGTTACGGTAAAACTTTTCCAAAAATTCATAGAGTTTTTCAGAGGGGACATCATAGTTATATAATGATACCCCCCTACCTCGTTCTTTCATAATTCTTACTATATAATGACAATTTTTTGCATAATCAAGCAAATTTTGTTCAATAAAAGGATTTCCGTTAAGATCTTTATCGTAACGGACATATTCAAAACCTGCAAAAAACTTCCTGTCACCCTCATATTCATCTTTCTTTGAGAAAAGATTTATAATTTTATTATTATTCTCTGCCATAAAATTATTTAACAATATTTTTGGGTTTAATGCAATTTGTTACAAAAAAGTAATCTAAAATAAAAATAATTGTAACAATTTTGTAACATTTTGACATTTTACGCAATTTTAAAAGTATATATGTTTTATATAATATGTAAATCGTTTTTAAAAAGGATAATATTGTGAGCTTCTTAACAAATTTACAAAATTCAGTTTCAACAACAAGCATTGGCGGTACTGCACAATTTGTTCTGTCAACGGGTTGTGCAAAGAACAATATTGAAACTCATTCTCAAAATGCAATGATTACAACAGGATGCGGCGACCAGAATATCGGGGTCGATGTTTCCTGTAATTTAGTTATTGATACGGGATGCTGCGGTAAAGATTTTATTGTCGGTAATGCCGGTAATGCACTTATTAATACAAATTGTGATGACGATACAATTATTTTGGACTGTGACAATCTTGACCTTGATGTCGGATGCGGTGCAGATAACGTAATTGTTTCGGCAAGGGATTCTATTTCTATTACCGGTTGCTGCGGAGACAAAGCTATATTAGCTGAAAATCTCGGCGGAAAGAATGCTAATTATATATCACTTCTTGACGGTAATCATACAATAAATACTATCGGTAATAATTTCAATATTAGAACCGGTAACGGTAATCAGGAAATCGGAACTATCGGTGACAATTACAATGTTTATACCGGTAACGGCAACAGTAAAGTCGGATTCTACGGCAGTAATCATTCTTATACACTCGGTAACGGAAATCACGATATCAGAACACTTGATAACTGGTTTGCATCGGGTGAATTCACAAGCGTTTACGATTCTGCAACTATCGGCTTATTTGACCATAACATCGGGCTTGCAAACTCATTTATTATGAACACTGCGGCACTTGATAAAGATAATAATCTTTGTTACGCAATAAGAGGTGCAAGCGACATATCAATCCAAACAGGCAAGGGCTCTTTGCAAGGTCTTGTAACAATAGGCGACGGCAAATTTAACCTTAAAACGGGTGATTCCGCAACCAGAAATATTGATGTATCTCTCGGCGGTACAGGTTCACTGCAAAACTTTGAATCAGGCGTATTTAAAGCACAAAACGGTTATATATTAAAAGAAAATGAAACTTTAAGTAACGGATAAAAGAAATACGATTTTGACATAGAAAACGTGTGAAGAGAAATTTACAAAAGTGTTCTGTAAAAATAAAATCAGAGAAAATTAGTTACAGATAAAACAGAACACAATATTCGATAAACGATACCGAGGCATATTCCTCGGTTTTTCTTTATTCTTTTGACAGCAAAGTAATTGTTTCGACGTGATAGGTATGGCAAAACATATCTGCTGTTTGAGCAAACAAAAGTTTAAAACCGTACTGTTTAAGGTGTTTTAAATCTCTTGAGAGTGAGTGCGGATTACAGCTGACATAAACTATATATTTATCCGCCAGTTTTGCACAGTAGTCAAGAGCTTCTATTGAGCAGCCCTTTCTCGGCGGGTCGAGAATTACAAAATCAAAGGTTTTATTTTCTTTAATCAGTTTTTCAAAAATTTTCTTTGCATCACCGTTTATAACGTCAATATTTTTTATATTATTAATTTTGCAGGCTTTTTGGGCATTTTTACAGGCACTTTCAATTTCCTCTACGCATGTAATTTTTTTTGCAACATCAGATAAATAAAGACCGAAGCTTCCTACACCGGAGTAAGCATCCAGTATTGTAGGAACGGCTTTTTCAGATTTATTTATTATCAGTTCTTTGACTTTTTCAAGGATATTTTTAAAACTTAAAGGATTTATCTGAAAGAAACTCTCAGGGCTTATAACATAAGTTATTTCTCCGATTTTTTCTTCATAAGTTTCATCACCTGTTATATTTTTTGTAATTTTCCCTAAAATAACGTTGTTTTTTTCGGTATTAAAGTTAACACTAACTCCTGTTATTTGCTCAAACGAATCAAAAACTTCACAAGCCAAATTCTTTATTTCCGGTGACAATTTATTATTATTTGCAACAAAGCACAGAAGAATTTTTTCATTATACTGCGAAACTCTAAATAAAATATGTCTTAATTCTCCTTTGTGTTTTGACTCGTTATAGGCGGTAACATTGAGAATTTGTGCTTTTTCTCTTATCATATTCAAAATATTACTTAAAATTGGAGGTTGAATAGGGCAAAATTTATTGTTAATAATTTCGTGCGAACCTTTTTTATAATAACCTATCAAAAATCGTTTTGAATTTTTTGTTTGAGAAACAGGCATCTGCACCTTATGTCTAAATTCCTTTGTTAAAGGGGACGGCATTGTTTTTTTTACTTCAACATCATAATCAAGAGCCTTTGACAGGATTTCTCTGACAATGTTTTGTTTAATTTCAAGTTGATGAGAATAGTCAATATGCTGCCATTGACAACCTCCGCAAGCATTGTAAACAGGACAAAAAGGCTTGACTCTGTATGGAGAAGGGGTAATAATTTTTTCTATTACGGCATTTGCGTAGTTCTTTTTAATTTTTGTGATTTTAACCTCTGCAAAATCTCCGTCGCAAGCACCGTCAACAAAAACTGCAAACCCGTCTTTATGCCCGAGCCCATAACCTTCGTAAACAAGTTTTTCAATGTTTAATTCAAATTTATCTCCGACATTTAACATTAATTTTTACCGTTTTTACGACCTTTTTGTAATTCGGGAGAAAGAATAATTTCTTTTTTTTGTTGAGAAGAGTCCGAATAATTTACATT
>JAFSWA010000090.1 GCA_017444705.1 bacterium | reverse complement strand
CTCTCCCTACTTTAATTATACATTATTCCTGCGGTTTAACAATATATTAATAAAAATTTATATTATTTTTTATTTTGTAATTTTTTAATCGTTTTGTAAATTTTTCAAAAAATAAATTTTTCGCAGAATATAAGGATTTTACCCCTGCTACAAGTGTAAAATTGTAAAATAAAAAGCATGGACCTGCAAAATTTGAACATTTTTTATTATTTTAAAGTAATATAAGAATATACACAGATAAATAATTAGCAGTGGCTGATAGATTATTACGGAGGACGGTAATGAAGTCATTAGAGGATTAAATTACCGAAAGTTTGGGGAGATTTAGAAATCGGGCGGTATATATACCGCCCGATTTCTATAAGGGACATTTTTTAATTAAAGAATATTTTCGGGGATAAATACTCTCTGTCTTTTTATTTTTTTTGAAAATCAAAAGTTTTCTGTTGAAATTTTCCTCTAACGGGAGTTTATATTCTATAACCTCTGTTAACACTGTATTCAACAATTTTAGAGCATTTTTAGCCTGTTCCAATTCTTTTTCACTATCAAGCGATTTATATGCAATAAAATATCCGCCCGTTTTTAAATATGGCACGGCGTACTCTAATATTACCGGCAAAGAGCTTAATGCTCTCGTTGTAACGACATCGAACTTTTCTTTATATTCGATGGGCAATTCTTCTATTCTCGCTGCAACAGGGTTTATATTTTGAAGTTTCAACTTCTCTTTCAGCTGTTTCAGAAAATTTATTTTTTTTTCGGTTGAATCAACAGCCGTAACCTTTATATTGCTATATGCCAAACTTATCGGCACGCTCGGAAATCCGCCCCCTGTACCTATATCCAGCAAGGTTTCAGGGAAATTATATTTTTCCGCAAACAGATTAAATGCAAGTGAATCGAAAATATGTTTTTCAAATAATACTTTTTCGTCATTTTTACTTATTAAATTTGTATGAGAATTATATATTTTGAACTCTTCAATATATTTGTCAAAAAGTTTTATTTGAGATTTATTAAAATACACCTTTAATTCGGATATTTCAGAAGGAAACATTTATGAAAACTCCCGAAGAACCGAATCAACCACATCTTTTCCCATTCTTACTCTTAAATCATTAATTCTGTCATTTATAGCAATTTTATTTTCTTCCGTAATCTGATTAGCCATAATTTTTTTTACGGACATATATATTTTAAGAGCTTTCATATCCTGCTTTTGTCTGTAATAATAATCCCCTAAATCAATAATTGCACAGGCAAGCGGATAATTGTCATTCAAAGTTTTTGCAAACTCAACCGCTCTTTCGTAATAATTTTGAGCCAAAAGGTCTTTCTTTCGCTCATATATTTTTGCAATTTTTTTTGTTGTTATTATTATATTTTCAACCATATTTGTCATTTCGTCAATTGCATAAGATTTCAAATAATAATCAAGAGCCATATCATAATCTTTTTGGTCATTATATATTTCAGCAAGATTATAATAACAGGACGATAAATTTTCATTCAAATTGCAATCTTCACAAGCCCTTATTGAAGATTTGTAATGACTGATTGCGTTTTCGGTATTTGAACTTTTATCATACAAAAAGCCCAATCTGAAATGAATTTTCGAAGAAATTACATTATCGCCTTTTGCCTTTAACAACAATTCATTATATTTATTAAGAATTTCTATCGGTTTCATATTTGAAAAATTGAGTTCAAATATATTTAATTCGGCTGAAAGTCTTATTGAATCAGAAATATCTTGTTTAGATAAAATATCATTATAAATTTCAATTGCCAAATCTTTTCTGTAATAATTTTTATAAATTCTTGCTATATTCAATAAAATAGAATAACTTTCATCTGTCAAATTCTCATTTTTTGCGATTTCATATGCTTTTCCGTAATTTTCAACGGCATTTGAGGATTCTCCCAAACGGAAATAACATTCAGCCATATCTTTATATATTTCAAGAAGTTGAGAAGTATCATTGTTATTTTTTGCTAAAAGCAGAGCATCATTATATTGTACCAAAGCATCAGAATAAGAGTATTTATTCTTTAATCTTTTTGCAAAACTCAAAGCGGAATTATCTTCCTTTGGTAAAGTAAAAGCATCTGTTTTTAATTCATTCTGTTTGTGTTCTTCTTTTATGTCAGTTTTATTTTCCGTAGGGTTTACGGTTATTGGATTATTCTCTTTCGGCATTATTATTTCGTCGAAGCCGTCCCAATTTGTTTTAAACTGTTTTGAATAGCCGAGAATATTCATATATGTCGTTTTATTTATTTCATTTTTTTTGGAATTTGATTTATTTATTATTCCGTTTAACCGTTCGATTTCATTTCTTATAGTACATCTTGAAAGTTTTAATTCCCTTAGTGCAGGCTTCAAAGGCAGTTGTGCTTCAAGAAATTTTATTATACCTTTTATAATATTTATCCTTGCGATAGGTTCTATTGTCTTTAATATTTCTGTTTTAAAATAATCTTTTACATAAGCACATCCGTTTACTATCTCAATTATAATTCTTTTTTCAAGAAATCTAATCTGCTCTTCTGTGCAATCGGGAACAGAAAGAAGATTTGATACAGGCATTCCGAATTCAGAAGAAGCAATTATCCATAAAAGATTATCATAAGATTCAGGAATTAAAGATAAATTTTTTGAAATAACCAAATCATCCATATTTTTTTTGGATGTTTCAACCTCAGCAACAAAGTTTTTAATTGTTTGATTTGTAGGTTGAATATAATTCATTGCATAAAAAAGATTAAAATAATGTCCCCTGCTTAGTTTGTAAAAATCTTCAATACCCTCGGAATTAATTATATTTTTAAGGCAATATTCTTTTAAATTCTCGGAAGTTAAAGGCTTTATAACTGTTGTTGTTAATTTTAAATTGATATTTTTTAAATCGGAAATGTCAAAAGAACGGGTTGTTATTACAAGTTTTATATTGTTAAAATTCAAAACCTGTGAGATAAAATTCATAATTTCATCTTTATTTTTTTTATTTTTTATTTCATTTAATCCGTCAATAAGAATAACTATGGGGTTTTCACATTTAGTTAAATAAATATTTATTCTGTCTTGAAAGTTTTGAGTATCAATTTTCGGGATATTAACAAGTTTTTTTTGTGCATAATCTTTGAACGTATCAAAAAAGTTCAAAAGCACATCATCAAGTGTTGATGCGGAAGTACATTTAAAAGTATAAAAAATCGTTTTTTCTCTGATAAGCTGAGGAATAATCGAACCTAAAAGAGTTTTTCCGCACAATGAATAACCTGTTATAGCCAAGACATTGTCATTACCTTCCAAAAAGTCAATAAGTTCAACAAATCGATTTATATTTTTTTCAAATAAAAACTCGTCTTGCGGTTTTATCCTGACAAGCTTTAAAGCATTTCTGCCCGTTTTATCATTTTGTTTGCTCTTGATAATATTTTCTTTTAAAAATAATCCGTCCATCATAACTTATATTACAATAATTTAAGATAAAATTTCAATTTCATGGTAAAATTACAGTGAATTATACACTATTTAGAGGACGAATTATGATAAAAGTATTAGTAAACGGTGCCATGGGCAAAATGGGAAAAGAAGTAATAAATGCGGTAAATGAATGCGAACAAACAACTCTTGCCTGTGCTGTTGACATTATGGGCGACGGAATTACAATTTTAAAAGACCTCAAATCAGCTATTGAAAGTACAAAACCTGATGTTGTTGTTGATTTTACCCAGCCGAGTGCGATTTTTGAAAATGCGAAGACTTGCCTTAATTCAAAAATATCAGTTGTAATAGGTACAACCGGTTTATCCGAGATGCAGATTAATGAATTACAAAGATTATCAAAAGAAACCGGTGCAGGATGTTTTATTGCCCCGAATTTTTCAACAGGGGCGGTTTTGATGATGAAATTTGCAAAACTTGCTGCGGCATACTTTAATAATGCAGAGATTATAGAACTTCATCACAATCAAAAAAAAGACGCTCCATCCGGTACCGCAATAAAAACAGCACAGCTTATGGCAGAAGCAAATTCTTGTTTTACTCTCGGTAACTGTCCGGAAACAGAAACGATTAAAGGTGCAAGAGGTGCCGATGCAAATGCAAATATACATATTCATTCAGTCAGGATGCCCGGATTTATGGCTTCGCAAGAGGTTATTTTCGGAGCTATGGGGCAAACCCTCAAAATCAGGCATGATTCAACAGACAGAAAATGTTACATGCCCGGGGTTTTACTTGCAATAAAATATGTAGTACAAAATAGAACCTTTATTTACGGACTTGATAAAATAATGGAATAGCAATTATTGAGCCTTAAATTGTTTAATTATATTTCAATTTAATCGAACTTATGATATAATCAGACATGAATTAAAGAGGAGAACATCATGGAAAGAACATTTGTAGCACTAAAACCGGATGCGGTAAGAAGAGGTTTAATAGGCAGAATTATCAAACGTTTTGAAAACAGAGGCTACAAAATTATCGGAATGAAAATGCTTCATCCGACGATAGAAATGGCAAAAAAGCATTACGCAGAACATGAAGGGAAATATTTTTATGACAGACTCATAAGATATTTGACAAGCGGACCGATTATAGCTATGGTGCTTCAAGGTGAAGATGCTGTTCACGGAGTCAGACAATTAATGGGGTCAACAAAGCCGGGAGAAGCTGAACCCGGTACTTTGAGAGCAGATTTTGCCCAAATTCAGGAATTTAATATTGTTCACGGTTCTGACAGTGTAGAAAGTGCAAAAAGAGAGATTGATATTTACTTTAAACCCGAAGAACTTTGTACTGATTGGAAAACGATAACAGAAATTGTAATGGAAAGTGAAAAAGCAGCAATTTAGTTTCGAGTTAACTCATAAATGCACTCAAACAGGTGCAAGAGCAGGTATTTTACACACTCCGCACGGAGATATAAAAACACCTGTTTTTATGCCTGTCGGAACACATAGTGCCGTTAAAATGCTTACTAATGACCACGTATTACAAACAGGGGCACAGATTATTCTTTCAAATTCATATCATTTGTTTTTAAAACCGGGTCATAAACTCATAGAACAATTTGGCGGGCTTCATAAATGGATGAATTGGAATAAGCCGATTTTAACAGATAGCGGCGGGTTTCAGGTATTTTCGCTTGCTCATATGAGAAAAATTAACGAGGACGGAGTTTCTTTTAAAGAGCCTAAAAGCGGAACGGAATACTATATTAATCCTGAAATATCAATGGAAATTCAACAGGCACTCGGGGCGGATATTGCAATGGCATTTGATGAATGTGCTCCGTATCCTTGCGATTACGAAACGGCAAAAGCTGCAATGAAAAGAACACACAGATGGTTAGAGCGTTGTATAAAAGTTCATACAAAACAGGAGCAGGCTCTTTTTCCGATAGTACAGGGTGCTTTTTATGAAGATTTAAGAAAAGAAAGTGCGGAATTCGTTTCAAAGTTTGATACGGTCGGATATGCAATAGGCGGTGTGAGCGTAGGAGAACCCACAGAATTAAAAAATAAAATCGTTGAATTTACGACTCCGCTTTTGCCTGAAAATAAACCGAGATACCTTATGGGAGTGGGGACGCCTGAGGATTTGCTCGACGGAGTTTTGAGAGGTGTTGATATGTTTGACTGCGTAATTCCGACTCGAAATGCACGTCATGGGTCATTTTTTACACGTGAAGGCAGAAAAATTATAAAAAATAAAGAGTTTGAATATGATTCAACTCCGCTTGACGAAAATTGCGACTGCTATGCATGCAAAAACCATACAAAAGCTTATATAAGACACATTTACAGACAAGGCGAGGCAAATGCGGCAATTCTTCTTTCAATGCATAATATCAGATTTCTTGTAAAATTAATGGAAGATTTAAGAGAATCCATTTTGACCGACAGTTTTGGTGATTTTTATAAAGAAGTTTTTGAGAAACTTCACTAAAAGTATAATATGTATTGAAGTGCGGACACGACAATCCAATTTTTGTCAGGCAGTGCCTGACCTGCTTTGTCGGTGCAAAAAATTACACCCTACGTTCTAATTACTTAACATGTACAATTGCGAGCGATAGCGACGCAATCCAAAGTTTATGTTTT
>JAFSWA010000089.1 GCA_017444705.1 bacterium | reverse complement strand
TTTCAATGATACGGGAGCAGATGGTATTCATGCTCAATACAGTTATAAAGAAAACAAGATTATGCTGAATAAAAAATATAAAAATACCTCAGACACAGCAGATGTTTTAGCTTTGGCGGAAGCAATTTTGCACGAAAGTGCTCATGCAAAAGACAATGATGCCGCAGGTTCAATTCAAGAAGAGCTGAATAATCTCGGTTTGGGAGTTTTGGCACACAGATTTTTTGAAAAAAAGTATCCGTCTGTATTTAATTATGCTAATACATTGATTGTAAAAGACGGTGTTAATATTTATGCAAAAATATTTTTTGATAATGACCCCGATAAAAAAGCATTAAAAGAAAGGGTTCGGCAAAAATACGGAATTTTACCCGCCGGTGATAAAATTCATCCGGCTTCAAAATTAGCATTGAGTATCAAAAATGGAGAGTTTTAGACAATATTTGCTACGTAAATTCAAAATCCGTATAGTTAAAATTAACAAACAAAAAACCGAAGTATAAACTTCGGTTTTTGTCTATAAATTTAAAAAATTAAACTTCTTCGTAATTTTCTGTTCTGATAGAATCATTTTTTCCTTTTGAGCTTACGAGTTTGTCTTTATGTTTTCTGACCTGACGAGCCAGTTTATCTGACAACAGGTCAATAGTAGCATACATTGATTCAGATGTTTCTTCCAAAACAATTTGTCCCGAATTCATCTTACATATAACTTCCGCTTTGTGATTCAATGTAACTGACGGATTTTTAATAACCTCCAAAGTTACTTCAATCATTGTAATTTGGTCATAATGATTTAAGACCTTTGTAAATTTTTCTTTTGTGTAAGCCTTAATGGCATCTGTAATTTCAATGTTTTTTCCGTTTACTACTATTCGCATAATATTGCCTCCTGAAATGTGATACATTTTTAGTATAACTCATTTTTTATATTTTTTAAACCCTTTTGTTAAAAAATGTTTTATTTTTTTATTTTTTCTTTTATATTCAACTATTTTTATGAATTTACAAGTTTATCTGTTTCTCCGACAAGAACTTCTTGATAATGTTCCATTTTTTCTTTTGATTTTGCTTCAAATCTCATTGTGAAAACAGGTTCGGTATTACTTTGTCTAATCAGAGCAAAACCGTCATCAAAAATAATTCTCATTCCGTCTATTGTTATTATATCTCTGATTGGAGAACCAAAAATATCTTTATTTTCGTCAATAACATTTTTTAATTTGTCAAGAACTTCTTTTTTCCTGTCGTTTGGACAATGAAAACGAACTTCATCCGAAGAATAAATTCCGTCAAAATCACTTAGTAAATTTTCAATTTTGAAATTTGGGTTAGAAAATTTATTTTTTGCAACAATTTCAATAATTCTACAACCCGCATAAATTGCATCATCAAAGCCGTAATAACGGTCTTTAAAGAAAATATGTCCGCTCATTTCACCCGCCAAAATCGCACCTGTTTCTTTCATTTTTGCTTTTATAAAGCCATGACCTGTTTTACACATAATGGCTTCTCCGCCGTTTTTGTTTATTGTGTCATAAAGAACCTGTGAGCATTTTACCTCGGAAACGATTTTTGGTTTTTCACCCCTGCGAACCAAATCCTGTATTACATCAAGTCCGTATATCAAAAGTAATTTATCACCTGACATCGGATTACCTTGTGAATCAATAACTCCGATTCTGTCAGAATCGCCGTCAAAAGCAATACCGATATCAGCGTTATTTTCAACAACAGATTTTCTTATTGCGTCAAGTGTTTTAAGATTACTCGGATTGGGATGATGATTCGGGAAATTTCCGTCAGGTTCAGAGTATAATTCAATAACATCACAACCCAAATCTCTGTATAACTGGGGAGCAACAACCCCGCCCGTGCCGTTTGCCGAATCTACAACAACTTTTACTCCCGCACCGACTCTTGCAAAAGATTTTACTAAATTATCACTGTACTGCGGAATTATATCATAATCTTTATTCATTCCCCAACGTCTTTGCGGTTCTTCTCCCGTTATAATTTTTTGTGTAATTTCTTTTAATTCTTTTATCTGCTCTTCCGTAAAAGACATTTTATTAAAAGTCAATTTCAATCCGTTATATTCAGACGGATTGTGACTTGCCGTTACAATAAGCGAACCCAAAATAGGGTTATCATTTGTAATTTTATCAGGGACACCGACCATTTCGGAGTAATATCCCAACGGAGTCGGAACAAGTCCGAGATTAACAACATTTGCCCCTGTTGAAACTATCCCTTTCATCAAAGATTTTGCCAACGATTGTGAATGAAGTCTTGCGTCTTGCGAAACCGTTACCCAAATTTCATCCGCTCTTTTTGAAGTATTAAGACGAATGTAGCTGATAAAAGCTTGCCCGACATAATAATATAAATCTTCCGTTATATCTTCCCCGTAAATTCCTCTTAAATCATTTTTGCCAAATGCGGTAAATGAAATTGTTTTATTCATCTTTTCTCCTTGCATTGTTATCAAATATTTTCTATACTTAATTATAACCAAATAATAAAAAATTATGCAATTATTTAAAAAAGAAGATACAAAAAACTTTATATTATTTACAGGCATTGCTCTTTTAGGAATGTCAATTTTTATTGTAATCCCGACCATTTGTTCTTTTTTTCTGAGTTTTTTTAAATGGGATATGTTATCTTCTCCCGAATGGGTCGGGTTTTATAATTATTTTGAACTTTTTAAAAATCCGAAGTTTTGGTTTATCTTAAAAAATACTCTTATTTTTTCGCTTTCAACAACCCTGTTTGCCGTTATAATTCCCGTTATATTGGCAGCCATTTTGAATGAAAAACTCTTTGGTAAAGAATTTTTTAAAACTTCGTATTTTTTGCCTTTTATTACCCCGATGATAGTTATTGCACTTGTTTGGCAATGGATTTTTGACCCGAATTTAGGACTTTTAAACAATGTTTTAAAATTTCATATAAACTGGCTTTTTGACCCTGATTTTGCACTTTTTGCTCTTATTATCGTACAGTCATGGAAATTAATAGGGTACAATACGATTATTCTTTTATCGGGCTTTGGAAATATAAATTCAAGTGTAATTGAAGCAGCGGAAATTGACGGAGCTTCTGCTTTTGCAAGATTTTTCAAAATTATTATACCTCTTTTAAGTCCGACAATTTTGTTTGTTATGATAGTTACAACTATTTCTTCATTTCAGGTATTTGACCTTGTTTTCATGATGACAAAAGGCGGACCTGAAAATGCCACAAACTTACTTGTTTATTGGCTTTATCAGGAAGGGTTTGAATTTTTTAATATTGGTCAGGCATCTTGTATTGCCTATGTTTTATTTACAATCATAGCCGTTTTATCAATTTTTCAATGGAAAACCCGCAAAAAATGGGTTAATGAAGATTAAACATTTATTACATATTTCTATAAATTTTCATCTTCAAATCCGGGGGAGCGAGATGGTAAGGTCGCATAACCTTTATTCGACTTTACAGCTTTTCTTATGTATTCCGAGGTATAATTACCTTTTATAAAAAGTTTCCGCAAAGTATTTTCTCTTGTAACCAAAGGATGATGAATTTCCAAAAGAGATTCGTCTTTCTGAACAAATTTTGTAAAAATAGATGCTTCGTATGTCCAAGCATAAGTTTCCTCGTTAATCGAATTAAATTCGTCCTGATGAAGAGCCTCATGTGCCAAAAGTGCTGCAAGTGCCTCAGGCGGAGCATCATTATGTTTTTTATTAACATAAATGAAAAGTCTTTCATTCTTTTTCCAGCCAAGAGCATCAAAATCACGATAATTCGGAGAAATCTCCGATAAATCTTTCATCTCAATTTTTATTTTTTTCCCTGTCAGATTTTCACCCATAATAGCCTTGTAAGAATAAACACCATGGGTATTTTTTAGAATTTCAAGTGCATCAATTACTGATTCATCTGTTGTAACCCCTTTATAAACCTTTTTCAGCTCTTTATAATATTCGGTATCATATTCGACCTCTAATGGTTTTGGGGCGGAAAATACAGAATTAGCAGTCATAAATGCCGACATAAATATCATCAATATTATTAAAAATATCTTTTTCATCTTCTCAACTTTCATAATAATATAATATCTTATGTTTTACATATTGACAAATTTTTTAATTTATTGCACTGATTAATTTTTGGGTTGTTTCTTCTTCTTCAACCCAAGTAGTTGCAGGGGCAAATTTTTTGACAATTTTAACTACTTCTCTTTTTAGTGCCGCAAAATTAATATCAATAAAATTGATTTTTTCTAACTTTTCAACTTCATATAAAAACCCGCCGCAATTTGGACAAAATTTTGTGTCGGGAACGACATTTTCGCCCAAAAGATGAGATTTTCTTTTTATCTTACAATGCTTGCAGCGAACAAGAAACCAGTGATTTTCAACATATTCCCCGCAGTCGGGGCAATAGCCCGCCTCAACTTGCGGCGGCACTTTTGAATGAGAACATTTTTTCTTTAAAAATAAATCAAGTATCATATATTTTCCTTTGTTTGTCATTGCAAGGAGCTGTAAGCAATGTGACAATCAGGCAGACTGTCATTGCGAGGAGCTGACTTTTGCCGGAGTGCAGGAGTCAGTGGCGAAGCCACTGCTCGCACGTTTATCGGTAAAAACCAAGCAGTGCGAATGCACGACGTGGCAATCCACTTTCATATATCTTTATTAATGATTATTTTTCAAATGTCAAAAAATAAAATAAAAGAATTTCAAGACAAAATAAAGCGGGCATTTTGCACGCAATATATTTATTTTTCGTGCGTATAAACGCATGCTACAAACTACGGTTAATTTTTCGTAATGACAGGTCATTGCTTAACATGTATAATTGCGAGAGATAACATAATGCGACCCCTCACAATTGACAAAAGTGTGTGGTTATCACAACGAAAAATGAGTAGTAAGCAGGGTAAAATTTTTAACCTTTTTAATCAAATTATAAAAATTTTAAAGAAATATTAAATATAATCGATTAGCGGTTGAAATGAAAATTAAATTCAGTCATAATATATTAAAATGACAAATTTTATACTGAAAAAAATTGAGGGAAAGCTCTCACAAAAAGACTTTGAGGAAATTGGTTTCAGCAAAAATTATACTGATGCCATGCTTGATAAGAGTGATTTTTTGAAGTTAAAAATTTTCGATTTGACTGTTATTCAGGCAAATATATTGAAACAGACCGCTCTTTCAAAAGGCTGCGACTGTGCTATACACGCAGGTTGCCTTAATAATTCGATTGAAAAAACAGATGCAATTTTATTCGGAACAAAAACCCAGTTAAATTTAGTGGCAGAAAGCCTTAAACAGCAACAGTTTAAAATGTCTGATTTGGCAAAAGAAATTATAAATGCGGCGGAGCCGTTGGCTCCGCCGCAAAAACCTTTGATAATGGGTATTTTGAACTTGACGGAAGATTCTTTTTCTGACGGAGGAAAGTATCTTGAATTTGACAAAGCAATTTATCACGCAGAAGAAATGGTCGCACAGGGTGTTGATATTATTGATATTGGTGCAGAATCTACCCGCCCCGGAGCGGAGGAAATTCCGAGTAAAAAACAAATTGAAAGAATTTTACCTATATTAAAAGAGCTTTTGAAACTTTATCCGAATATAACGTATTCTGTTGATACTCGCTCTAATGAAGTTGCAAAAGAAGTTTTGACACTTTCAAAAGATATTATTATCAATGATGTTTCGGGACTTTGTTTTGATGAAAAAATGGTTGATGTTGTTGTTGAAAATAACGTAAAAATTGTAATTTGTCATTCTTCTTCAATTCCAAAAGATATGCAAAAGCATACGGAATATAAAAATTTGATTGATGATATTTATAAATTTTTTGTTGAAAAAATTGAGTTTTTGACCTCAAAAGGACTGCCAAAAGAAAAGATTATTCTCGATTTGGGCTTTGGTTTCGGCAAAACAATTGAACAGAATTTCGAACTTATTAAAAGAAGTGATGAATTTTTGACTCTTGACTGTCCGATATTATCGGGAGTTTCAAGAAAATCATTTATTCAAAAAACCGTACCTGACGGTGATTTTGATAATTTAACCGCTGCTGTTTGCGGTGAACTTTTGCTTAAAGGCACAACTATTTTCAGAGTTCATAATGTTAAAAAGACAAAAGAAGTCTTAAAATTATTTGAAAAATTGAGATAATCTTATACCATTACGAGCGACTATTACTAAAATACACATTGCATACCGTAAAATAATATATAATTACCAAAAATAATTTAAAACATCTTTTTTTATGTTAAAATTTAGTTATGGAACATAAATATATTGTAGCCTTATTAATAACGTTAATAGCAGGTATGTCCACGCTTTTGGGCGGTTTTTCGACATTTTTTGTCAAAAAAAACAGTTTAAAAACATTATCTGTCGGACTTGGTTTTTCCGGCGGAATGATGCTGTTTGTGTCCTTGAACGAGTTATTGGTTCAGTCAAATAAATATCTTTTGCCTGTATTTCCGCACAGAGCCGGATTAATAGCTTTTATAATGTTTTTTATCGGAGTCGGAATTGCAATTTTAATTGACCTTTTTATTCCGGACCATATAGAATCGGATTTATTTTTACAAAATCCAGAACACTGTAAAGGACATTTGCATCATATAAAAAGAGCGGGAATTGTTACTGCAATTGCGGTTGCAATTCACAATTTCCCCGAAGGTATTGCGAACTTCTTTGTATCATCACAGGATTTGTCGGTTGGTATTCCGTTGGCTTTTGCTATTGCAATTCATAACATCCCTGAGGGCATTGCGGTTGCTCTGCCGATTTATCACGCAGTGAAGAAAAAACGTACCGCTATTTTGTATTCGTTTTTATCGGGAATCTCTGAACCCATAGGTGCTGTAATCGGTTATGTATTTCTCAGAAATTATCTTAATCTTACAACTCTGGGAATTTTGTTTGCAATAATTTCAGGAATTATGGTTTATATATCAATAGATACACTTCTTCCGATGGCAAGAGAATATGGCGAAAATCACCACGTTGTATTTGGAGTTATGCTTGGAATGTTTGTTATTGGCCTAAGCCTTGTCTTATTTTAACAAATGTTAACAAAATACTGATTATACGCAAATTTTTATTGAAATTTGTTTTATTAAAAGTATAGGAAGATAAAATTATAGGTTAACAGTATTTTGGCAAGTGAAATTAAATACAACAGTTTCAGCACTTTGACGAACGGTTTTTCAATTCCGTCCTTAATTACGGTGCCGTCAAATACGGCTCTTATAAATACTAATACTTCCGATACGTTTTCCCCGTCAGAGAGGAACTCAAATAACGGTCACGGAAAACATTTAAAAAGAAATGTTATATATTCAATAGCAGCTCTTGGTGCAATAGCTTTGTTTTTTACAAAAGGTCTGTCCGGCTCAACGGCAAAGAAAATAAAATCATTTTTTGATACTATGGAAAACAATTTGCTGAAATCTTCACAAAAAAACGGTGTTGCAAGAGTTGTTGACAGGAGTATAGTAAATGCTTCAAAATATACAAGAAGAGCCTTTTCTTTAAGTAACATTATTGCAAACTTTACTGCCTTGAAAGATACAGGTTTCAGAAAGCTTTATTCTCTTGACTTTTTGAAATTTAAGGCTCCAAATAATTTTATTACAAAAGGTTGGAATGGTTTAATAAATTTGCCGACAAGATTTTTTAAATTTATGACAACAAATATAATGAAGATTACCCATAAAGCAATAGATTCAAAATATAGCAGAGTTTCTGCAAGTCTTGATAATTTTATTGCTGATGGTGTCAAAGGAATAGAAAAATACGGTGCAAATTCTGCTAAGGGTGCCGAAGCTTTGAGAATTTTGAATGAACTCAACCCTATTTATACACAAGGTTTCAGCAAAGCTACACGTAACGGCAGGTTGGCAAGATTATATGAGGGACTTAAAAATCTTGCATCAAATGTAAATAATGCCATTATTTCTCCTTTCAAAGAATTGGGAAATAAAACAGTTCCTTTCAGACAAAGATTTAGAAATTTCAGTGTGAGATTAAAAGAATCATACGGTTCTTATATAACTTCAACGCAGGCGAATGCGGCAAAAACCGCTCATCAAAATGCCGTATTCAGTGCAAAAAGGAAATTGTCAAATAATATAGGTGATGTAACAAAATCTCTTCAAACACTTGCAAACGATTTAAAACACTGTTTGGCTGCAAATGATGTTGAAGGACGATGTTCAATTGGTGAAATTCTCTCTAAAATTGATAAATACGGTCAATTGGCAGGTTCAACAGAAGATGTTGCAAGAAAAACTCTGAGAAATGAAATTATTAAAGATCTTGATTCTTTATTAAAAAAAGTACCCGAACATATTAAAAAACAAAAAGGTGATAAAATATTAAGATATACTCAAAGTGAAATTTCAAAGATGACTGCACTTGCAGATTCAATGAAACAAACAATGACGGAATATTCCAAAAAAGGGAAAATTCAGGATTTTCTTTCAAAGATGAAAGATATTCTTCCGAAAGAAGAATACGAAATTTTAAAAGCACGTGCGGAAAAACTGAATACTGCTTTGAACAAGGCTGTTGAGGCTGAGGGAAACAGTCTTGGAGATAAAGTCGCAGAATCAATTGTAGGCTCTGTTCCGACAGACTTATTATTCCAAGGTTTGGCAATAGGCGGTGCCGCTCACCAAATTATGAAAGGTGAAGATAAAAATGAACGAATCGGTACTTCTTTGAAATTAGGATTACCTATACTTGGCGGTATCGGAACATATTTCTATTCGGCATCAAAAGCATATAGCGGTACGACAAACATATTATTATCAATAGGTTCCGGTATTGTTTTAAATAAAATAGGTAATTCAATATATAATTACTATAAAAAAAGATTTGTTGAAAAAAAACCTATTAAAGAAATTGCAAATGAAACACTTGGTAATACAGCAAAAAGCTAAGATTTATATTTATTAACCTCTTTTGCAAAAATATTAAAGGAAAATTGTTTTTTGTCCGTTTGAGTAAGAATATTTCTTCTTGATAAAATTTCCATTTGTTCAATATATTCTTCTATTTTGTCATATTCTTCAAAATTAATACATGGAATTTTTGCGAATTTTGCAAGAGTTTCAACTTTTGGGTCGTAATTAATTGCCAAAGTTTTAATTCCGTATTTTAATCCAATCATTATTGCGTGATACCGCATTGCGATTAAATATTCAAGGCTCCTCATATTATTGACAAAATCACTTACAGACATTGAATAATATACATGCGTTTTAACTTTCGGATTTTCCATATGCAGATAATTTTCAAATCTTAGACAAATTTCCTTATCCTGTTTGTCTTGCAGCGAATATATGCAAATTTCTTTGTCGTCAAATTCTTTTGCAACTTTTTTGACAAGATTGAGAAAAAACTCATCACTCATGTATTTCCATTCTCTGAGTTGAATTCCTATTTTTGGTTTCGGGCGAATGGTTTTTATATTTATCCCCCAAACAGGGTCATTAACAAGTATTGATTTCAATCCCCATTCATTAAGAAGTTTTTTGCTTCTTTCATCACGAACCGTAATTAAAGATGCTTTTTTCAAAAGATTAATTGTACATTTTCTTGCGAATTTGTTATTTATAGGACCTATTCCCTGTGCAAAAATTATAACTCTTTTACAAAATAATATACTTACAAAGATGATAAAAAGATAATAAAACAGGCTTCTTAAACTTGTAACATCCTGTAAAAGACTGCCTCCGCCGCTTATCAGAACATCGGTTGAGCTGATACTTTTTATAACTTTTAAAATATTAAATGTAAAAACGGTTTTAACATCATGCAGCTGTGCAGTTTTTTTAGGATTATATGATAAAACCGTAATGTCGGCATCAATATTTTTAAGGTTATTGATGAGAACCTGCAAAATTGCCTCGTCCCCGAAATTGTCAAATCCGTAATAGCCTGATAAAACGACTTTACTCATTAGCACCCTTAAAACATTTATAAACAGTTTCTTTATATGGTATTGATTTTATAGCTCCGACATTCTGTGATTGAATCCCTGCAACAATAGCCGCAAATTTTGCCGCTTCTATGTATGAGCTTCCTTTTAAAAATTCATGGATATATGCTCCGTTAAACACATCTCCGGCACAAGTTGTGTCTTTAATATCCTCAGTTTTATAAAAATTAATAAAGACAATTTCTCCGTCACGTCCGATATAATAACCTTGTTCCTGCGAAGACTTGATAATTACTGTTTTAACACCTTTTTCCCAAAAATATTTGATTGCTTCATTAAGAGATTTTGTAATTAGTTCTTTTCCGTATTTTGTGGTATTCATAAACAAAATATCAACGTAATCAATAACTTCAAGCAAAGCCTCTTGTGCTTCTTCAACAGACCAAATTTCTTCGGTAAAATTCGGGTCATAAGCAACAAGCACATTATTTTCTTTTGCAATTTTGAAAACTTCTTTGACAACATCTCTTGCATTTATGGATAATGATTGAGTAATCCCGCTTGAATAAACAGCTTTTGAATTTAAAATATAATCCTTATCTATGTCGTTAATGTTTAGATTACAAGCTGCTGTTTTTTTTCTGTAATAAGAAAATTCTTTTTTATCGTTTTCCGGACGGGAAACGAAATAAATACCGTTGTAACCTTTAATGACAGTTGTTCTTGAAATATCAAGTCCTTCATTTTGCCAGCTTTCGATTAAGTATTCTTTGAAATAATCATCCCCGATTTTTGTAACATAGCCTACTTTTGAACCCATTCTTTGTGCTGCAATAGCCGCAGCGAGAGTGTCTCCGCCATAATACTTTGTAAGTGTATCCGCATCAGCAAGTTTTTCATCTGCGGATAACTCTATAAGGCTTTCACCTATTGCTATTAAGTCTAAATCTGAACTCATGTAAATCCCTTTTTAATACTAAAATTATAATGGATAATATAAAAAGGTCAAATTGTAAAAAATATTTAGAAATAGTTTGCCTTAAATTTTTTTAAAGATTTTTCCAAACCTATTGACAAATATTTTTTCATGTTATATAATGGAAAAAATTTTGCAAGCAGGAAAACTTGGATTTTTTTTTTACCACTGAGCGGGTGCTCAAAAATAAAGGTTAAGGTTGTGTTAAGTCAACACGACTGTGTTAAAAAGAGGATAAAATGGCAGTAACATCTGTACAAATGAATACAAATCAACAAAAGCAGGCAAGCTATCTGCGTGCAGGTGTGCTTGGCGGTTTGGGAGGTTTGCTTGTCAGATATACCATGCCTGTTTCTAAGCCTGAATATGATACATTTGTTGCGAATACTATTGTAAAGGGCAAGAATCAATTATCCAAATTAGAAATTTCACATCTTGCAAAGGCTGCCCGTCCGATATTTGATTTTGTTGTACCTGCTGCATTAATTTTAATGGGTGTTGCATTTGTAAAAAATATGTATAATTCATTTGCTAATAAGACAAAATAGTTTTACAATGTATTTATGACATATATTCAGCCTTCATTAAACAACGGTCATATAGCAAGATGGGACAGGAATGATTTTCCCTTACCGATTTTTATTGAAAAATGTCGATGGTATGCTGCCAAAGGGGAAGAATATAAATATAATGATATGGTTCTTCGTGCTTTACAGGACTGGCAGACGCTTTCAAAAGGGTTAGTCAGTTTCAGGGTTGTTAATAAATTGTATGATTCAAAAGTAAACCTAACGTGGAAAAGAGTTGACCGAAAGTCTTTGGGACTTTGTTCGTTTAATTTTCAAGAAAACAGAATGTTTTCTGCTGAGGTTGAAATCGGACTTTCTGACGGAATAATTCATAAACAATATATGGACGATAATGAAGTTTACCATACGATTTTGCATGAACTCGGGCATGCCGTAGGATTGGGGCATAGCTATTATAAACGTGATATTATGTACACTCCGCATCAATACGGAATTATTAGTATATCTGATAATGATATAAAAACTCTTGAATATATTTATAATATGCCGATAGGTTATACAGGTAAGCAATTAGGTGAACAATTCAGGATAAATTCAGAAAATTTTGATGAAATTATTGCTATTTTGGAAAAACGTTATTCAGGTAAAGAAGAAAGTAAAAATGAACAACAGCATTCCGATTCCGGAAGAAGTTTGTCGGAAGAAAACAAAAGAATTGCAGATTTGAAAAAATACAATATCGCATTGCAGAATATTAATATTGATATAAAACCGCTTTTGCATAAAGATATTTATAAAAAACCGCCAAGAAGGCATTGAAAAATTTAAAAAAATGATATATAATAAAACCTGAGGTAAAACCTCAGAGAGATAAAAAAGGAGATAAAAATGAAAGTAAAAGTTAATGACGGTTGCATAGCTTGCGGAGCTTGCGAATCAGTATGTGATGCAGTATTTAAAGTAGCAGATGTTGCAGTAGTAAATGAAAGTGCAGTAGCAGAAAACGAAGCATGTGTTAAAGAAGCAGCAGATGCTTGCCCTGTCGGTGCAATCGAAGTTGAATAGTTTTTTATTCAATAAATAAAAGTCGGGAGAAATCCCGACTTTTTTTTGTGCGATGAAACAAGCGGATATAACGCACTTGAAGATTTACCCGATGATGTGGAATATAACGACATTGACGGGGGTAGCTCAAACGAGCCAAGCCCTTTTAGTGAGGATGATGACGATACAGAATTTCGCACAACAGAAAACGGAGTACATTTTCCGTTAAAAGACGGTGAAACTATTAAGCAATCTTGCAAAGAACATTTTGAAAAAAGAAAGAAGAAGAGGGGAAAGAAACTACTTTAACAGAAACTGAATCAGCAGAAAAAATAGCAGCAAAACTTAAAAGTGTTGCTGAAGAACTAAAAACAGGTAAACGTAACCCTAAACGTTATAAAGGTGAAGTTACAAAAATGAATAATCTTGAAGACTGGGAACGTGAATTTGTTTATGGTAAAATAAATTCAGACCTATCCGATGATGAAAAAAAAATCGGAGTAACCTTTAGAAGATTATATAATAAAAAATTGAAACGAGATTATTTGTATTTTATTGAATACAGTAAAGACGGAAAACATAATGTAATAAGGCTTGATATTGACGATGACATCTATTGATAGAAATAAATTTACAACAGAAAACGGACTCAAATTATATGACTTATTAAAATCAATAGCACCTCACGAAGATTGGTTATTTGCAATGTTGATGTTAGCAAAAGGTGATGACCAAAGAGCAGAGTTAATAAATTTTATTAATTCTGAAAAAAGAACGGTTAAAGAAATAAGTTATTTTGTTATAGAAAAATTAGGATAAGGTTTATGGAACAATTAGAACAATTGAAGCAATACATAAAAGAAAATTTACCCTCTGCCGAAATATATGAAATACAATCATCAGAGGGTAAAAAAATGTTTGAACAATCTTTAGATGGCAAAGAGTGTTCAGGTTCAACAATCTGTAAGAAACAAGGTATAACTATACTGCTTGCAAATTATTAAGCCAATTTACTGCTTTTTTATCTAAATCATAAGATGCCCACCATCCTGATTTTTCAGATAATTCAGCAACAAATAAAGTATCATTGTAATCAATGTATTTTTTTAAATCATCTCTTACTATTTTACAACTTACATAAGTCCGAACTAACCAATCGCTCTTATTAATTTTGCAACAGTCATAATTATTTATTGCTTTAATTAATTCAGAGTAGTTTTGTTCGGGTCTATGTAAATCATAACTTATGATTTTAATTGACATTCATATTTTCATCGCCCCCTTTAAAACCTAAGTTCCTCACTTTTGGTAGGGATGATGAGATTTCAAAAATAGAAATAAAATGAACGACAGAAACGTAATAAAAGGCAAGCCATTAAACTTCAATGTCGGTATTCAAAGGTGGTATGTAAAAGAACTTGCAAACCTTGTTGATGAGCTGACAAAAGATGTTTACAGGGAAATCAAGCCGTTATACAAAGAGTACAAAGAACAAATAACACTTGATGCGAGTATATCAAGTCAGGCAAGAATAACTCTTAACAAATTGCGTGAGTTTTTTGAAAAGAAATTTAACGATAAGGGAAAGAAACTTGCCGAGAAAATGGCAAAAAAGACAAATCGTTACGCAAACACAACCTTTTTGCAGATGATGAATAATGTTTTGATTTACTATTAATTTAAAATATGTTATAAGGGCATAATGGAATTTAAACTCATTAATCCGTTTTGATTTACTATTAATTGAAAATATGTTATAATATATTTTTCAAGAGCATATAACGGCAGAGGTTTTGATTTACTATTAA
>JAFSWA010000088.1 GCA_017444705.1 bacterium | reverse complement strand
CTTGAAGCTTTTTCTTCAATTGATGTTCAATTAAAGAAAAGATATGATTTGATTCCGAATATTTTAACCATTGCTCAAAAATTTATGGACCACGAAAGAAGTTTGATTGAAGATGTTACTAAATTGAGAACAGAAGTTTATTCAATGGCTAATAATATAGGAAATATCGATAAGAAAATCGAACTTGACGGACTTATTTCAAAGAAAATGGGACAAATTTTTGTTGCTATGGAAAATTATCCTCAATTAAAATCCGATGCAACAATGGTAACGGCAATGCAAACTTATAATGAAGTTGAGGAGCATATTGCGGCAGCAAGAAGATTTTACAATTCAGCTGCTAATGATTTGAAAAACGCAGTTGAAATATTCCCTTCATCGCTTGTTGCGGGTCTTTGCGGTGTCAAAGCGGTCGATTTCTTTATGGCAGAAGCAAAAGAACGTGAAGCCGTTAACGCACAGAATTATTTGAAATAGAATTATAGTATAAGGCGGGCTTTTATAAGCCCGCCTTTTTTTGTAAAATAGTTAGGAGCCTTAATATAATGGAAGAAAAAACTTATCAGGATATTCGTGCAAATTTTGAAAATAAATATACTAATGTTGTTGTACCAAAAATTTTACCATTAGAAAAGGAAAGAAAAAAGACACGAAAAACCTCTTTTATCATAATGGCGGCTATGATTATTATTGGTATAATGTTATTTTGTCTTTCCTCAAAATTGATATATTTAAGATTTTTCGGATTATTATTCATTCTTTTTTCATTTGCCGTTCGTGCTATTACCGGAAAGAAATTTGAAAATAAATTAAAAACTCTTATTATGCCTTATGTTTGCGAGTGTTTTCCGAATTTAAAATGGACATACGCTACGGATGATATGTTAAAAGAAACGGATATTTTTAAAAAATCCGGATTGCTTTCAGATTTTAATAATTCTTCTTATGATGATTGTTTTATAGGAAAATATAATGGTGTCGGCTTTGAGATAAGAGAATTTAATGCAACAAAAGAAACAGGGTTCGGAAAGGACAAAAAGACGATATCAATTTTTGACGGAGTTATTGTTATTCTTGATATGAACAAAAACTTTAAAGGGAATACTGTTTTAAAGCCTCATGGTTTACCCGATTATTCTATGACAAAATCTATGTCAGTTTCGGTGTCATATACTTTCGGGAAAAACTCAAAGCCGGAAGTCGAGCATTACAAATCACCGAATTTACGTAAGACAACCCTTGAAGATGTTGAATTTAATAAAAAATTCGATGTATATACCGATGATGAAGTTGAGGCAAGGTATCTTTTGACAACCTCCTTGATGGAAAGACTTAACACGATGCAAACAACTTTTAATGCGGGAAAAGCTGCCTGTTCATTTTATGAACAGAAATTTTACGTCGCACTTTATACAAAAAAAGATTTATTCTCACTGGGTTCATTAACCAAAGATGTTTGTGACAGAGAACAGTTTTTTACAATGTTTGAAGAAATTTTTTCAATAATAAAACTCATTGACCACTTTAAACTTAATCAAAAAATAGGAATGTAATATGGAAGAAACAAAAGAAAAATCATACAGTAAAATAAAACAAGATTTTTATTACAGATATTCAAAATATGTTATCCCTATTTTGAGTAATTATGACGGTGACAGAAAGCAAACACTGGTTTTGGCAGTTATAGCTTCATCGTTTCTTATAATTTTAGGGATTATTTTTGGGATTTTTATGCTTACCGCAAAAGGTTCAAATCATGATATAAGATTGTCTGCTTTTTTGATAATAGGCGGTTTTTGCTTATATAAAATGATAAAAAAGAATTTTGAAAAAAAAATTAAAAAGAAAATAATGCCCGTTGTATGTGCATGCTTTCCGAAATTAAAATGGAGAGAGCCTGAAAAACAAAAAAATTTTTTTGAAAAAACAAAAAAAATGTACTCCGACGAAATTTTTAATAATGAATTAGCAAATGAATATAAAACATCAAGTTTAATTCCTAATTTTGCAAGAATGTTTTATGATGACTGTTTTGACGGAGAATATAACGAAGTCCCTTTTTCTATAGAGGAAAATTATGCGGAAATCGGCTCAGGGAAAAACCGAAGAACTGTTTTTAAAGGGGTAATAGTTTCTCTCAAAATGAATAAAAATTTTAAGGGGAATACGGTTATAAGACCTGATACTATGTTTCACACATCACCGTCAAACATATTGCATCATACGGTTTTGGAAGATGTTGATTTTGAAAAGAAGTTTGATGTTTTTACTGATGATGATGTTGAGGCAAGGTATCTCATAACTCCCACGTTAATGGAAAGACTTAAATCAATGCAAGTTGCTTTCAGTGCAAATAAGATTTCGGCAGCTTTTTATCAGAACAAATTTTTTATTGCTCTCCATACAAATAAAGACTTATTTTCGCTTGGTTCTTTGACAAAAAATGTCTGCGACAGAGAGCAATTTTTCACAATGTTTGAAGAGATTTTTTCAATAATAAAATTAATCGACCACTTCAAATTAGACCAAAAAATAGGAATATAATATGGAAGAAGAAAAATACAACAGAATAGAGCAAAATATAATAAGAAAATATAATAATGAAACTGCAAAACAAATAGAACCTTTTGAACAAGAAAGACTCGGTTATTTGCGAAGATACAATCTTACGACAAAAATTATCTGGGGTGCTTTTTTCCTTACGGTTATTGTTATAATTTATTGGATATTTATTAACGGAAAACCTTTTTCTCCAAGAATTATTTTAAGAATTGCAATAGGTTTTCTTGTTCTTTGGACGATGGCTTGCAAAAACATCGGTAAAGATTTTAAATATGATTTAAAAAGCAATATTGTTCCTATTATCTGCAAAAGTTTTCCGAATTTAAGATGGATTACAAGACAGAGCAATACAAAACAGGAATATAAAAAATCCGCAGTTATACCCGATTTTGAGAACATAAAATATGAGGATTGTTTTATCGGAAAATATAAAAATACGGATTTCCTTATTGAGGAAGTTGAAACAACGGTTGGCAGAGGGAAAAAAACAACGGCGACTTTTACGGGAGTTATTATCCAATTTGAACTTTTGATTAAAAACCCAAAACTTCATACCATTATTCAACCTTCAACAGAATTTCATCATTGCAGACTGAAACATTTAAAATATGCTGAATCTATTGATTTTGACGAAAATGAAAAGTATGATATTTTTACTAATGACGAAACCCAAACAAAAAACTATATTACGAAATCTTTTATTGAGATTATAAATATACTCAAAAAAACATACGAAGCAAAAAATGTATATATTGCCTTTTTTGAAGGCAGATTTTATTTAGGGCTATTTACATATAAAAAGCTTATGCAAACAGGTTCTTTGACAAAGCCGGTTTATACGAATAATCAGTTTGAAGATTTTACAAAAGAAATTGTATCTGTTTTAAAAATAATAGATTACTTTAACAATTATATCGAAATTTGAGGAAATAAATGGAAGAAAAATCATATCAGAAATTTTTTCTCAGGCATTTTACACTGAACCAAAATATAGGAATGTAATTCCACATTAAGAATAAATAAAGGTTTTTAGGTTTTTGAAAAATTGGTATTAGAATAATAGCATGAGGATTGGATTGCCACGTCGCTGTCGCTCCTCGCAATGACAGAATTGTAGGGTGAATGTTTTTCGCCATTAAAAATGAGGATTTTATAATGATACACAACACAGCAATTATCGACAAAAAAGCGATTATTCCCGATTCTTGTCAAATCGGACCGAATACTATTATCGGGGAAGATGTAATACTTGGGGAAAATGTTAAGATTTTAGGAAATGCCTATCTTGAACATTGTGAAATAGGCGACAACTGTTTTATTGCACCGTTTGCAAGCATCGGAACTCCGCCGCAGGATTACGGTTACAAGGGCGAATCTACAAAAACAATAGTCGGAAAAGATTCGATAATAAGAGAATATGCCACAATTAACCGTGCCTCAGGCGAAGGTGCAACAAGAATCGGTGAGGGCTGTATGATTATGACATCCGCTCACGTTGCACATAACTGCCAAATCGGCGACCACGTTATTTTGGCAAATCTTGTTACCCTTGCGGGACACATTCATGTCGGGGATTATGCTTTCATCGGCGGAATGAGTGTTTTCCATCAATTTGTAAGAATAGGTGAACAGTGTATTGTTTCAGGTGCTTCTGCCGCAAGGCAAGATGTTTTACCATATTCAAAATCCGCAGGACACCCCGTTGCTCCGCACGGAATTAACTCTGTCGGTTTAAAAAGAAGAGGTTTTACTATTGAACAGCGTTCAAGACTTAAAAACGCATTCAAAATTCTTGAACACAGCGGACTCCCTTTTACTAAGGCTGTTGATAGGGTTGAGGCGGAAATTGAAAATGATGAATATATAAAAAATCTGATTAATTTTATCAGAACCTCCGAACGAGGAATTTCAGGCAAAATTTTGAGCACAAATCCTTTGAATGACTAATAAATTTTTCAATGATAGTCGTTTTATTATGAATTATAAATTTCATTTTAAGAAAAATTTGTCATCCTGAACTTTACAAAACAAACCAAAAATTTGTCATTCTGAACTTGTTTCAGAATCTTAAATTTTTGTGTGAGTCTGTATGCATGAGAGCTAAGCGAGTCGCTGTTTCAGAATCTTTTTCGCATGCGGATACTGTTAAGACCCTGAAATAAATTCAGGGCGACATGTTGAATTAAATTTATTGTAATGTAATTTGTTATTTATTTAATAAATCTTTACACAAACCCCAAAAAAGAGTAAAATAAAATTAAGAATTCAAGAGAGGGTGTAAAAACAAACCCCTTTTTCTTGGTCTTTCTTTCTAATGAATAGAAATACAAAGGAGAAAATATGAATAAAAAAATGGTTTTAGTTACATTAGTAAGTGTTTTATTAGTGATATTTCTTGTGATTACAATGTTTATTGTTAAAGCGGTGAAATTTATATCTTCAACTCCTCCGGAAGATATACTAAAAGGAGCTATGAACAAGGCTGTCGAATATCAACAAGAGGTTGTTTCATATACAAGACCTCAAATTGATGAATTTTATAAATATTATAATGATAGTGATTATGAATATATTTGTGCCGAAATATTTCACTTTGACGGCAATTACAAAGAAACCTGCAAAAATTCTATGGTGTATTTAAAAGAAAACTATGGAAATGCGGAATCTTATAATGTTGAAAGGGCTTCAATTCATAAGCAAATAAATATCGTCAATTCTGAATATACCGTAAAAGTCCCCACTAAATTTGCAAAAAAAGAAAATATGACAGTCAGTTTTTTATTGATTGAAAATAAACAAAAAAATCTTACAATGAAATCTGTTAATATAGATTATAATTATAAAAAATGATAAAGGGAGAAACTATGGACGAAAAATTACTTGAAAAATACGCAAAAGTTTTGGTTAATTATTCAACCAAAGTTAAAGAAAATGACATTGTTATAATAAGAATGGAAAGCGAAAAGGCAAGACCATTGGCAAAAGAGATTTACAAAGAATGCCTTTTGCAGGGTGCTTACCCGATTATAAGGCTTTCTATCCCTGAGGCTCAGGAATATTTTATAAAATATGCTAATGAAAAACAGTTGGCTTACGTTGACCCGATGACAAAATTGGAGTATGAAACGGCAAATGTAATGATTTCACTGGGGGCACCATTGAATGTTAAACACATGGCAAAAGCTGATTCAAAGAAAATGGGCGAACGTTCAAAAGCAACTCGTCCTCTGTCGGAACTCCTTTTAAATCGTTCCGCAAAAGGAGAATTGAATTGGGTTATTGCCGATTATCCCACAGATGCTCTCGCTCAGGAAGCAAAAATGTCACTTGAAGAATACACTGAATTTTTAATTAAAGGCTGCTACTTAAATGAAGATGACCCTGTTCAAAAATGGGTTGATAAAGGGGTTGAGCAGCAAAGAATTGCGGACTATTTGAACAAAACAACAAAAATCAGATATAAAGGTGAAAAAACCGATATAACTTTTTCAACCGAGGGCAGAACTTGGATAAGCTGTGCGGGTTTGAATAATTTCCCTGACGGTGAAATCTTTACTTCTCCCGTTGAAGATTCCGCAAACGGCGAAATTTATTTTGATTACCCCGCAATTTACAGAGGCAATGAATCTAATAAAATACATTTGAAACTTGAAAATGGCAAAGTTGTTTATGCAAAAGCCGAACAAGGTGACGAATTCTTCCAAAATATGATTAATCTTGACGAGGGTGCAAAATTTGTCGGTGAAATTGCTATCGGTACAAACGATAATATTCAGGATATTACCGGAAATATTTTATTTGATGAAAAAATCGGCGGAGCAATTCATATGGCACTTGGTGCATCATACCCAGAAACCGGCGGAAAAAATGTATCGGGCTTGCATTGGGATTTAATCAAAAACATGAAAAACGGCGGCGAAATTTATGCCGACGATAAATTAATCTATCAAAACGGAAAATTTTTGATTTAAAAAACAAATATTTGTTAAGGCGGTTTGTTAATTATTAACAGACTGCCTTTTTTTGTTAATAATTACTTTTATTAAATCAAGATAAAGTTCAAGGTCTTCTTGCGTTGAATTATTTAAAATATAATTAAGTTCATCTCTTGTTTTACCCTGAATTAAAACACAGTCTGCATCAAAATCACTCATTTTTAAGTCCAAAACTTCAAGAATTTTAAAAAAACTGTCTAAATTGGGAAAATTTTGTCCGGATTCTATTCGTGAAATGTGTTTTTCATGCAGTCCGATTTTTTCCGCAAGCTCAAATTGGGTCATCTTAATTTGCTTTCTTCTGTTTTTTATTTTTTCTCCGATAAACTTTTTATTCAAAATTCAACCTCTTTGTTACCTTTAATAATAAGATAGAACAATTTTTAAAAAAAACAGATAACATTTTTGTTGAAAGGGGGTTAAAAAAGTAACATAAGTATGATAAGGATTTGAGACAAATAATTTTCTTCGGTAGTGTGTATATAAAAAGAAAAGAGGTAGCGAAATTCCGGACAAGTGAAACTTGGTAAGCGACAAATCGGCCGTAGGCGACGCAGGAGCCATACGGAAGAGGGTACCGATTTATCGGTAGAACCTCAGAAGCGACAGCGAAGCGAAGCGGATGACCGGTTCGAGCGAAAGGTTTTTCAAGACAGCGAAACTTATAAAGTTAGACTTGTAAATCCAAAGAATAATCCGTCATTCCGAGCGACTGAAAGGAGCGTGGGAATCTAAAAAATTATAATAATGGATTGCTTCGCTTCGCCTGTAATGACATGTATAATTCCAAAATCCGAACGCAGTAAGACGCAGTAATCATTAGAAATATCATTATTTTTTACATCAAATACAGACGCATTAAAATATTTTTAAAATTTTGTCAAAAAAATTCTTTTATATCTATATTGAAATATTTTGACATATTATACAGAGTCTCAAGTGTTGCGAGGTTTTTTGCCCTTTCTATACAAGAAATATGCTCTCTTGACATATTAACACATTCCGCAAGTTTTTCTTGAGAAATTCCTTTTTCTAATCTTAATGATTTAATTTTTCTTCCAATTTTATTTTTTAGTTTACGTAAAGTCATTTTATTATTTTGACATGTAATCCCGATATTACAGTAATATCGATATTACAAAAGAGGTTTAAAATTCATGTGTGACAGGGGTTGACAAATTTTAAAAAATCGTAAATAATGTGAATGTGAGACACAATTCTCTAATTGGATTAGTATGTAGTATGTGCATTTTGCACAAAAAGAAAGAAAAGAGGTAAAAACATGAAACTATCAAACACATTGATTATGGAAAAGACTTTAATGCCGAGTAACAAAAAGGCATTTACTTTGGCAGAAGTATTGATTACTTTGTCAATTTTGGGTGTAGTCGCAGCATTGACTATCCCGTCATTAGTTAACAGACAAAACGAAATGGCAGCTATCGTTAAACTTAAAAAAGCAATTTCAACTTATGAAAGTATAGCAGAAGTCTATATGGCTGAAAATGAAGCTGTTAACCTTACGGGAATGCTTAAAACTAATGCAGGTGATGCAAATGGTAACTGTGATAATGTTGCAAATTACTTTAAAGTTGTTGCAGAATCATCAGCAGCGGCTGATGCTAAATGTATTTTTACCACAGCTGACGGTGTAGTTTGGAGTATAAATAAAAATACAGGTTATGTAAGTATAGTGGATTCAGTTAAAGCTCCAAGATACGGTGTCGTAATGTGGACAGAGGGTGGTTTGGCTAACAGTGAACAAACAGAAGGTGTAAATGGTAATACAAGACCTGATGTAAATAAAGTAGCGACAACACCTGTCGGGGTAACAATAACCGGTAACACGGTTGGTGCTCCTGAACACGGTTTCTTTGCTCCTGAAAACATGTTGAATATGAAACAACAGGCAAACAAAGATGCAGCAAATGCCGTAAATGGCGGGGCAACACCTGTTGCAGCAACCGGCGTTACATGGAAATAATAAATATTTTAATGAGAGATTATTATCTCTTATGTAATAGAATAGTCGTAGATAAAAAGAAAAGAGGTAAAAATTATGAAACTTTCAAACACAATGATTATGAACAAAAATCTATTGCCGGATAACAAAAAGGCATTTACTTTGGCAGAAGTATTGATTACTTTGTCAATCTTAGGTGTAGTAGCAGCATTGACTATTCCGTCATTAGTTAACAGACAAAACGAAATGGCAGCTATTGTAAAACTTAAAAAAGCAATTTCAACTTATGAAAGCGTAGTAGAAGTTTATATGGCTGAAGAAGAAGCTACTGATTTCTCAGGTGCGTCAACAAATTGTGCATCCTTACAAAGTTATTTCAAAATGACAGATAGTGAAGATGTAGAAAACGTTGGTTGTACGTTTACAACAGCAGACGGTGTTCTTTGGAATATCAACACTTCAGGAAACGCGGTAGCATATGATTCAGCACGTTCGCCGAGATATGGTGTTGTAATGTGGACAAGAGGTGGCTTGGCTAACAGTGAACAAACAACCGGTGTTCATGGCGATACAAGACCGTTAGCGTCTGCTATCCCTGTTGCTATTCCTACTGCATCAAATGATACTTTAGCACCAAATGCAGAACCTAACCATGGATATTATAAAGCTGCTGATATGTTGAATATTAATAAATCTCAAAATGCAGCAGCCGGTAACGCTGGTAACGAGATATCAGATGTAACACCTACATCATCCGTATAGTAAATAGTTATAGCTTAGGCATAACCTGACAGAATAAACTTAAAGGGTGCGGTTTTCACCGCACCTTTTTTGTGTTTAAATAAAGCTTTATTTCCCTCTCCTCATTAAGGCACAACGGTCCGAGATAAATTATATCAAAT
>JAFSWA010000006.1 GCA_017444705.1 bacterium | reverse complement strand
GGCGGTTTCAAGAGCAATTTCTAATCATTCACGCTCAATAAGACTTCCGATACACATGGAAGAAAAAGTTAAACAATACAAAAAAGCACTGTATAATTTAACAAATAAGCTGGGCAGAGAACCGGATGACGCAGAAATTATGGAATTATGCGGATATTCAAAAAAAATGCTTAATAAAATAAAACACGCTTCAAGACAGGAAACAATAAGTCTTGAAAGTCCGGTTGCAGATGATTTAATGCTTTTAGACTACATTATAGACAAAAAAACAGAATCTCCCGACAAATATTTAGAACTAAAATCAAGAGAAAAAGATATTCATAAACTTCTCGATAAACTTGATGAACGAGAAAAATATATTATTTCAAACAGATTCGGTATCGGTTGTGAAAAACCAAAAACACTTGAATCAATAGGAAAAATTTTAGGTTTTTCAAAAGAAAGAATTAGACAAATAGAAAAAGGAAGTTTGAGAAAGCTGCGTCGATTAAGTACAAAGACAGAATTGAGACACTACTTGGGCTGACGTTGGAATTGAGAAACGGGACATTATAAAATGTCCCGTTATTTATCTGTAAATTATTGCATCATCAAGCATTTTTATTTCAAATGCACTGTATTTCGGTATAGTAAGTTTTCCCCCTTTTGAAAATAATGCCAAAACAGGTGAAACAGCGATATTTGCCGCATAAGTAACCGTTCCTGCCACAAAAGCCACCGGAGAAATTATAATTTCTATTCCGGGTTTAAAATATTTTTTTGTTTTTGCCCACATTCTGTCATAAAATTTTTTTCCTTTTGAAGTGGAATTAACCAAGTTCTTCCAATATTTATGTTTACCCTTTATGTTATTAAAAAATATATGTTTCCCTTTTGCAATCGTAATTTTTGCATCAATATTGTAAGTTCTCCCATTATAAACCATTTTATTAACTTTTATTACTAAAAGTCCTCCGTTTGCAGACAAATTCGGAGTATGAGAATCTTCTACAACCCCTTTAAAAACCGTACCTTTTGGTATTGTTATATATTTATTTGTTTCTGCCTGTGTACTGATAAAAGTAATAACTGTACCCTTTCTCAGACTGTCTGTTAAGTCTGCATTGTTTACAACTTTAAACTTTTTACCTTTATTAATTTTTACAAAATCGTTATAACTGACTGCCGCAGGCTTTTGAACCGTTTGCGTTGTCTGCGGTTGACTCGGCGTTATAGTCTGTTTCGGCGGAGTATTTACAGGATTTGAACTTGGAGTATTATTAGTCGATTGAGTTGTTGTTTGTCCGTTATTTGACTGCGGAGTATATTTTGATGTCGGCTGAGTATCAAATTCATTAGGGGTAAAAATATCATCTATCGTTTCATTTTGAAGCGATTGTGGCAAATCGGGAAGTTTATCAATTTCATATTTTGATGCAATTTCACCGTGAATCGAGTCATCAACCACAATTTCGGCACAAAATCCAAAACCACAGTCCGGCAACAAAAATAAAATTAATAAAAATATTACTGAAAACTTTTTTAACATAACTTGTAATATCTTAACAATTTTAGTACAATAAATGAATAAACCAAAAGGGTGAAATTATGACAAAGAATAATGTATTAGCAATGATTTTGGCAGGCGGTGAGGGTAAAAGGATGTACCCTTTGACAAAAGACAGAGCAAAGCCTGCGGTTCCGTTCGGAGGTCGGTACAGAATTATTGATTTCGTAATCAATAATTTTATCAATTCGGGGATTTATAAGATTAAAGTCCTGACACAATATAAATCCGATTCACTTATAAAACATATCACAAGAGGTTGGCCTTTATCAGCTGCAATTGACCAATATATAGATATTGTTCCCGCACAAATGAGAACCGGAGCAAATTGGTATCAGGGTACGGCTGATGCAATTTATCAAAATCTTAATCAGATTATTGATGAAAATCCTCAATATGTATGCGTTTTTGGCGGTGACCATATTTACAAAATGGATATTCACCAAATGATTAAATTTCACAAAAAATCAAAGGCTCATCTGACAATTTCCGCAATTCCCGTTCCTATTGAAATTGCTAATCAATACGGTATTATTGAAGTTGACGACGATTGGAGATTAACCGCATTCATTGAAAAACCGAAAACTACTCCAAGACACATGCCTGGACATCCGGATATGTGTCTTGCGTCAATGGGAAATTATGTTTTTGATACTTCAACCTTAGTAACTGAGGTTGAAAGAGATGCCATTCTTGAATATTCCTCACACGATTTTGGAAAAGATATTATTCCCTATATGCTTTCAAATGATATGAGAGTTTATGTTTATGACTTCAACCAAAATGAGCCAATGGGTATCAGTGAAGAAGAAAAAGGATATTGGAGAGATGTCGGAACGGTTGATGCATATTATAAAGCCAATATGGAGCTTACAATGTATTCGCCGATTTTTAATTTATACTCAAAAAGTTGGCCTATAAAAACATTTAACTACAATTATCCGCCGGCAAAGTTTATTTGGAATGAAAACGACAGAATTGGGATGGCGACAAATTCTCTTGTATCAGAGGGTTGTATTATTTCCGGCAGTGAGATTTCACATTGTGTAATATCTCCGAATGTCAGAGTTAACAGTTTCTCGAAAGTTGTTGATTCAATTATTATGGAAGATGTATCTGTCGGCAGAAATTGTGAAA
Organism: bacterium; assembly: GCA_017444705.1. Taxonomy (GTDB): domain Bacteria; phylum Cyanobacteriota; class Vampirovibrionia; order Gastranaerophilales; family Gastranaerophilaceae; genus RGIG3525. The sequence continues at coordinate 8,835 of JAFSWA010000006.1, read as the reverse complement.
TTAGAAATGCAATAATAGATAAAAACGTAGAAATTCCCGAAGGAACAAAAATCGGATTAGATAAAGAAAAAGATTTGGCAAGGGGATTTTTTATAACACCCGAAGGTATTGTTGTTGTACCAAAGGGAGCAAAATTGTAAATGAGAGCTGCCGTAATTAATAACGAGCGAATTGAAATTAAAGAATACGAAAAACCGGCTCTTGCTAATTCAGGTAAAGGGGCAATTATAAAAGTACTTGGCTCAGGGCTTTGCGGTTCTGATATAATAAAATATCTTCATAAACAAAACGGTATTGTTTTGGGGCATGAAGTTGTCGGGGAAATTACTGAAATTGATACGGAAACTAATTTTAAACAAGGTGATATTATTGTAATGGGGCATCACATTCCATGCGGAGAATGTGTTTTTTGCAAAGGGAAAAGCTATTCAATGTGCAAACAGTTTAAACAAACAAATATTCGCCCCGGAGGATTTTCCGAATATATTTTTGCTTCTGAATTACACCTGCAAAACACTACACATAAAATTCCAAAAAATCTTTCATTGACGGATGCTTCTTTTATGGAACCATTGGGTTGTTGTATTCGTGCTGCAGAAAGGGCAGATTTGCCTGAAAATTCAAAAGTTGCGGTAATAGGACTCGGCACAATAGGTCTGCTTATGGGGCAAGCTCTTAAAGCGTTCGGTCATGAAGTTATCGGAATCGATTTAATCAAAGACCGACTTGATTTGGCTGAAAAATTCGGATTTAACGAGGCTAAAAATGCTGTTGAGGACGGTTCTGTCGATGCGGTATTTTTAACTGCCGGAGCGAATGCAACTGTTAATTCCGCACAAAAATATGTCAGAAACGGCGGAACAATATTAATATTCTCCTCAATAGCTGACGATAATATAGGATTTTCAAACAATGCTATTTACTATCGTGAACTGAAAGTTTTGAGTACATATTCCGCAACTCCCGATACTTTAAAAAAAGCTTTAAAACTGTTAGAAGATAAAATTGTCAGAGTGGACGGTCTTACGACAGAATACAATTTAGAAGATTTACAAAAAGCAATAGAAGATACCTTGTCAAATAAAATAATGAAAGCATATATAAGGATTGGCGAATAATGACTGAAAAATATATGGATGCGGTTTTGTTTTATGCTCCTTTGGATATAAGATTTGAAAAAGTAAAAATTCCGGAGCCGAAAGAGGGCGAAGTTTTAGTAAAAATCAAAGCTGCTCTTACCTGCGGAACAGATTTAAAAACATACAGGAGAGGTCATCCTGTTTTGATAAAATCCACTCCGTCGGGTTTCGGACATGAGTTTTCGGGTATTATAGAAAAAGTAGGAGCAGGTGTTTCAAACTTCAAAGCAGGACAAAGAGTCGTTGCTGCTAATTCTGCCCCTTGCGGTGAGTGTTTTTTTTGTAAAAAGGGTGAATATAATCTTTGCGAAAATCTCGAATTTTTAAACGGTGCGTATGCACAATATATCACTATTCCCAAAAGAATTGTTGAGAAAAATCTTTATATTATTCCCGATAATGTTTCTTTTGAAGAAGCGGCATTTGTTGAACCGCTATCAAATGTGATTCACGGAGCCGAAAAAGCAGAAATAAAAGAAGGTATGAGCGTCGGAATAATAGGGCTCGGACCTATCGGATTAATGTTTGCCAAAGTTGCAAAAATAAGAGGGGCAAAAGTTATAACAGCTGCAAGAAATCCGTTGAAACTCGAATTAGCAAAAACTTTTGCCGATACAGATAAGGTAATAAATGCAAAACAATATGACTATATAAAAGAATTTATAGAGTTTTCGGATGAAAAAATGGGACTTGATGTTGCGGTTGACTGCGTAGGATTGCCTGAAATTTGGGAACAGTTGCCAAATTCTGTCAGAAAAGGCGGAACAGTTATGCTTTTCGGAGGATGCAAATCCGGTACAACAGTAACTTTTGACACAAAAAGACTTCACTATGACGAAGTAAAACTTGTAGCGGCATTTCATCATACTCCCAAATATATAAAAGCCGCATTAGATATGATTTCAGAAAAGAAAATTGACGTTAAAAAATTAATAACCTGCGAAATGCCGTTAGCAGAAACAAAAACCGCTCTTGAAATGCAGGGTTCATCCAAAGCAGTAAAAATAGTTTTAAAGCCATAAAAAACTTGTAATAATTCTATTATAACTGTATAATTAAAACAGTTATTACAAGAGGATTTTTATGAACATTTTAATTTCAAATGACGATGGTTTAATGGCAAACGGAATTACCGCACTGACAATGGCTTTGGCAGAAGAAAATGATGTTTATGTCGTTGCTCCTGACAGAGAGCGTTCAGCGGCAGGGCATTCACTAACATTACATACACCTCTCAGAGTGGAGGAATTAGAGCCGAAGTTCGGAGCAAAAAGGAATTGGGTTACAACCGGTACTCCCGGAGATTGTGTTAAAATTGCCGTCAGTGCAATTTTAGCCGATGACGAAAAACCCGATTTTATAATTTCGGGAATTAACCATGGTCCCAACTTAGGTTCTGATATTTTATATTCGGGAACAGTAAGTTGTGCCTTAGAGGGTGCAATGCTCGGATACCCCGGAATTGCAACATCACTATGCTCAACAAGTTGCGAACCGGAAGATTTTGTTTCGGCTGCACAATTTATGGCAAAATTTATTAAATCATTAAAGGGCATCAGTTTCCCTCAAAAATCAATATTAAATATTAATTTTCCCGCACTGGAACTGGCGGACATAGCAGGGGTAAAAATTACGGAATTAGGGTCAAAAATGTTTACCAACGAATATGAAAAAAGAACCGATCCGAGAGGAAAAACATATTATTGGCTTGCAGGTGAATTAATAGGTTCAGAAGCCCTACATCCTAATTGCGATATAGAAGCAATAAGAGAAAGTATGATTTCTATTACTCCTGTTTCGTTTGATTTAACAAACAGAGAAGCTGAACCGCTATTAAGAAAAACTTTTAGCGGAAAGTTTTTTGACGGTTGGTTTGAGTAGAGGAATTACAAATGGATAGAAAAATAAATTTAAAATACAAAAGAATATTGTTAAAAATCAGCGGTGAAGCACTGATGGGAACACAAGATTTCGGTATTGCACCCGAACCGGTTGAAATGATAGCAAACGAAATCAAAAAAGCTAAGGCACTTGGTGCTCAAATTGGAGTCGTTGTCGGCGGAGGGAATATTTTCAGAGGAATGAAAAACTCCTCAAAACTCGGAATGGATCAGGCAAGCGGAGATTATGTAGGTATGCTTGCTACCGTTATGAACGCAATTGCACTTCAAAGTGCGTTAAGGAAAATCGATGTTCCGTGCAGAGTTCAGTCGGCTATTGATATTAATAAAATTGCAGAACCTTATATACGATTTAAAGCAATAAGACATTTGGAAAAAGACAGGGTTGTCATTTTTGCGGCAGGTACCGGAAACCCGTTTTTTACAACGGATACTGCGTCAGCACTAAAAGCATCCGAAGTTGATGCAGAGGTTATTTTAATGGCAAAAAACAAAGTTGACGGAGTATATTCAGATGACCCGAGAACTAACCCAAAAGCTAAAAAATATGAAAAAATTACCTATGATGATATAATAATCAAAGGATTAAAAGTCATGGACACGGCAGCCTGTGCTTTATGCAAGCAAAATGAGATACCGATTATTGTTTTTGATTTTGCAAAAGAAGGTGCAATTTGTGAAATTTTAAAAGGTAAAAAAATAGGTACTACGGTAAGCAAATAAAGGAGGATATATGTCAACAGATGAATTATTTTTATTTGGTGAAGAAAAAATGGAAAAGGCTATAAATCAGCTTAAAAAAGAATTGGGCGGAGTAAGAACAGGCAGAGCTAATCCTATTATTTTGGATAAAGTTTTGGTTGATTACTACGGAGCTCCAACCCCGTTAAGACAAATGTCGCAGGTTTCCGTTCAGGAAGGTACAACTCTTGTAATTAATCCTTATGACAAAACAATAATTAAAGAAATAGAAAAAGCTCTTATTAAAGTAGATTTGGGTGTTCAGCCTAATTCTGACGGAATGGTTATTCGTTTGACTTTTCCGCCTCTGACGGAAGAAAAAAGAAGAGAAACAACAAAAGATGTTAAAAAATTCGGTGAAGAATCAAAAGTTGTAATAAGAAATATTCGTCGTGATATGGTCGATGATTTAAAGAAATTGGAGAAAGAAGAAAATATGCCCGAAGATGCTGTAAAAGACAGCCAAGATGAAATACAAAAGTTAACGGATAAATATATCGGTATTATTGAAAAACTTGTTGAAGAAAAAGAAAAAGAGGTTATGACGGTATAATGAAATTGTCCGCCGATGCAATGAATATGATAAAACGGACTCTGAGTGCATTCGTAATAGGATGGATTTGCTTCGGATGTTTTGTATTCGGTGGGCTTCCGCTGTTGATTTTAATAGGGGTAATATCTACAATAGGAAATTTCGAATATACAAAAATCCTTAACAATAAAGGGTTTTATCCTTTTAAAACAGTAATGTCTATTATAGGGCTTTTGATATTAACTGCGGCAAGTTTGAAACTGTGGAATTTTATTCCGTTTATAATATATTTGGGAACTGCATTTTCATTTATGTCGGTTATTTTTAGAGGTCGTCAACCATATATTGGTAATGTAGCAACAACGGCACTCGGTTTTTTATATACAGGCTGGCTGCCGGCACACATGATACTTCTAAGACAAATTGATTCAAGTACATTGGGCTTTTTAAATTTTGAAACAAATAATGGTATAGTTTATCTGTTAATGTACTTTTTTGGGGTTTTGGCAACTGATGTCGGCGGTTTTTACTTTGGTAAGAATTTGGGCAAAAGAAAGTTGGCACCGGTGATAAGCCCGAACAAAACTGTCGAAGGGGCTATTGGCGGAGGAATTTCTTCAATAATAGTTTGTTTATCTATTGGTTGGTTTACGGGATTATCAATTATTCATACAATTATGATAGCTCTTGTTACAACTGTTTTTGCACAAATTGGTGATTTATCAGAATCTTTGATGAAACGTGATGCGGGAGTAAAAGATTCAGGGGTTTCAATTCCCGGACACGGCGGTTTTTTGGACAGAGTTGACGGGTATATCTTTGCGGCTCCTGCGGTATATTATTATATTAATTATTTTGTAATTCGCAATGATTACGGTTTTATAAAACAAATTTTGGAATTGTTCAATGTTGCAGTATAGCAAATTACACAAAATATTTGATGAATTAAATATAAAAGTTAAACCCGATTTGTTAAAAACGGCACTGACACACAGTTCGGTTACTTTTGAAAACGGAGATGAACAGAATTATGAACGACTTGAATTTTTGGGTGATTCTGTTTTGAAACTTACAATGAGTGATATTTTGTACAAAAAATATCCTGATTATGAAGAAGGCCGAATGACCAAAATCAGAGGGATATTGGTCGCTGATTCAATGCTGGCAAAACTGGGCAAAGAAATAAATATTAGTGAATTAATAATTGTCGGCAAAAGCGAAAAAAAAGACCACGGGCAGGATAAAGAAAGTGTTATTGCTTGCGTTATGGAGGCAATTTTCGGGGCGGTTTATCTTTCTTGCGGGCTAAACAAAGTAATGAGTCTAATAAAGTATATTTTTAAAGATGTTATTGAAAATGTGGATGAACATCTTGATACATATAATGCAAAAGCTGTTTTACAGGAATATACACAAGGTTTAAATAAAGATTTGCCCGAATATAAGTTGATTGAGGAAAAAGGGAAAGCTCATAATAAAACTTTTTATTATGAAATCTTTTACAGAGGCAATATTTTGGCAAACGGTTCCGGAAAAACAAAACGGGATGCACAACAGGATGCGGCAAAATCAGCATGTGAAAAACTTGGAATTTTTAAAGGAGAAAAAGATGAATAAAATTATTGTTGCTCCTTCAATTTTATCGGCCGATTTTTCTTGTTTAAAAGAAGAAATAGAAAAAGTGGAAAATTCCGGTGCGGATTGGATTCACGTTGATGTTATGGACGGGCATTTTGTACCGAATCTAACTATCGGTGCTCCCGTTGTTAAATGTATCAGAAAGATTACAACTCTGCCATTAGATGTTCATTTAATGATAGAAAACCCTGAAAAATACCTTGATGATTTTATTTCGGCGGGAAGTGATATTATAACTTTTCATTATGAAACCGTTGAAAATCCGTTTGATTTAATCTCAAAGATTAAGGAAAAAGGTATTAAAGCAGGAATTTCAATTAAGCCAAAAACTGAGGCTGAGGCAATTTTACCATATATAAACGAGCTTGATTTGGTGCTTGTAATGACAGTAGAACCCGGTTTTGGCGGACAAAAATTTATGAATGAATGTGCTTTAAAAATAAAAAAAATCAGAGAAAATGCGTCTGATAATCTTATTATCGAGGTTGATGGCGGAATAAACTCTGAAACGGCAAAAATTTGTAAAGACTATGGGGCAAATGCATTGGTTTCAGGGAATTATATTTATAAAGCACAAGATACTAAAAAGGCAATAGAGAGTTTAAGATGAAAATAATTGTTTGTATAAAACAGGTGCCGGATACGGCAGATATAAAATGGACAAAGAATAATACACTTCAACGAAAGGGAATGGATAGTGTAATAAACCCTTTTGATGAGTTTGCACTTGAAACGGCATTGCAAATAAAAGATGAATTGAAAAATGTTTCAATAAGAGTAATTTCTATGGGACCTAAGCAGGCAGAGAACTCTCTGAAAGAAGCATTGGCACTTGGTTGCGATGAAGCTTCAATTATATGTGACAAAAAATTTGCAGCAGCGGATACAATAGCGACTTCAAAAACTATTGCTACGGCAATCAAAAAAAATTTTTCGGATTTTGATTTGATTATATGCGGACAGTTTGCCACAGACGGTGATACAGCCCAAACAGGTCCGATGCTTGCGGAAAATCTAAATTTACCGCAGATTACTTATGTCAGAAAAATTATAAGTATAATTGACAATGAAATCACTGCGGAAAAAGAAACTGACTACGGAATTGAAACCCTAAAAGTAAAACTGCCGGCCCTTATTTGCATTCAAAAAGGTGATTACAATATAAGAAGTGCCAAAATAGGCGGATATATTTATGCACAACAAAAAGAAATTTCTCAAATAGATTTTGAATCACTTGAAATTAATGAAGATTCAATCGGATTAAAGGGTTCACCCACATATGTCAGTAAGGCTTTTCGACCTCAAACGGAACATAATGTACAATTTATTTCAGTTGAAGACATGGTACAGATTTTGAAAGGGGGTCAAGAATGAAAGAAATTCTTGTATTCTCGGAATTAACGCCGAATTTTAATATTGCAAAAGTAGTTTTTGAACTCGGGACAAAAGCAAAAGAATTATCTCAAAAACTCGATAACGCAAAAGTTAGTGCAGTTATTGTAAATAAACACGCAGATTATTCTGAAATTGTAAATTCTCTTTCAAAATACGGATTTAATAAAGTTTATCTTGTAAAAGATGACCGTTATGAGCGGTATTCAAGCGAATTGTACACAAACGCCGTTTGTAATATAGTAAATGAAATTCAACCCGAAATTATGCTTTTTCCGGCGACAAGGCTGGGCAGAGATTTGGCACCAAAAGTCGCAGCTCGTTTAAATTTTGGACTTACGGCGGATTGCACGGAGTTTGATATAAATGAAAAAGGTCAGCTTGCATCAACAAGACCGACTTTTGGCGGAAGTTTGATGGCAACTATTTTATCAAAAAGTCAAACCCAAATGGCAACAGCAAGAGCTAATGTATTTAAGGCAATAGAAGTCGCAGAACCCGCAAATATTGAGATTGAAGAAAGATTTTATCTGACTAATGATATAGCTGATTTGGTCGAAATTATTGATTTTAAACCGTTTGAAGCAAATGACGGACAAAATATTGTTGATGCAGAAATTGTTGTAGCCGGCGGAATGGGAATGAAGAATAAAGAAGGATTTGAACTTCTTAAAAAGTTTGCGGATATTCTGGGAGGGCAAGTCGGGGCTTCAAGAAAAGCTGTCGAAGCCGGGCTTGCAGATGTTTCGGTTCAAATAGGGCAAACGGGTAAAACCGTAACCCCGAAGCTTTATATTGCTTGCGGAATTGCGGGAGCTATTCAGCATTTGGTCGGGATGAATATGTCAGATAAGATAATCGCAATTAATTCTGACCCGAATGCTCCGATTTTCAAAAACGCAGACTACGGAATTGTCGGTGATGTATTTGAAGTCTTGCCAAAATTTATCGACCGTTTTAAATCAGTATAAAATATAATAATCATATAAAAAGCTATCTATTTAGTGAGCAGAAACTCTAAAACCGACTTTTTACTTTGTCTGATTTTTAGAGATTCAAGTATGAACAACCAACAAACTCTTTGCAAAGGGTACTACTGTCTGAGATAAATTATATCAAATATGTATTATATAAGGATATAGTTGAAAAATATGGTTTAAAATATATGTCTTGACTTTAATTTTACTAACATGTCATTGCGAGAGGCGGCGGCTTTGCTTTGCAGAATATAAAAGCCGCCGCCTCGTGGCAATCCAAAAAGTATACAGTAAATTACGAATTTACCGTAAACTACGACTTGAGGGTCAAGTGTACCCATGTATTAATAATCAATTTTCCCGTTACCCAAAATTCTTTGTGCACAGGAAAATCCTTTTCTTCCAAAATAAGTATCAGTCGTACAATAAAAATCTCTATTCAAATCTTCAGGCAGTGTTGCAACATGGTCAGCATTTTGCAATATCATCTTCCCCCAATTAGAATATGCGGGTAT
>JAFSWA010000087.1 GCA_017444705.1 bacterium | reverse complement strand
GTTATAATTCTAATATGATAACCTTTATGGTTGACTACGTTTTGATTTACTATTAATTTAAAATATGTTATAATAAAAAGTCCGGAAACTCAGCGAGCCAAACCGTTTTGATTTACTATTAATTTAAAATATGTTATAATAATTTGCAGATGAAACAGGTTCGGAATTATGTTTTGATTTACTATTAATTTAAAATATGTTATAATGAATTTATGGCTTTATCAGACCAGGGCGTGTTTTGATTTACTATTAATTTAAAATATGTTATAATAGGATATACAAACGAAACAAACCATGATATAATGTTTCCATAAGATATTTTAAGTTAATAGTCCAATCAGAATTGACAAGAGAATATTTTGAACCTCTATGAAAATACGTTGCAATCTCATTCTCTAAAACATTTAAAAATTTAATATCCATGACTTCATGGTAACATAAAATTACCAAAAAGTCATTTGTTTGGGTGCATTTTCGCCCATTTTTTGCTGATATTTTGAGTTTTTATAATCTGTTTTTTCAATACATATCGAAAGACTCCACTGTCTGTCTGTCAGATAGAAAATATTGATACTGCCTGTATTTGGGGCAATTTCATTTAAAGTTTTTATAAACTTATCTGTTTTTTCATAAGTTACGCAAGAACGAACATAAATAGAATTTTGGAGCATAAAATATCCCAAATCCAAAAGATTTTTTCTGAATTTTGCTGCCAGTCTGCGTTCTTCCTTTTCTTCAACCGGCAAATCAAAACATACAAAAAGCCAACCCATGCGATATTTACTCCTCATATTCTCTGTTCCTGTGTTTATCTATATGCAGGTATTGTTCCTTAATATCGGGTAAAATAACATTTTTTGTATCAAAATTTATATATGCATTTGTTATTTCTTCAACAAAAATATCAATGTAATCAATAATTTTATAGCTCATTCCTTTTGCTTTCAGTCTGTAATTTTTCATACAAAACGCAAAGTATTTATTCCATGCTTTTAAATCTTTATGTTCAAAAGAGCCTCCCTCATTAACTTTAAATTTATACAAGTAAAAATCGACAAATACTCTGAACGGTTCAACCAAATCATAAATAAGAGGGGTACTGTTATATTTTTCTTCATGATGAATACCAAGATTCGGCAAAAGTCCGTGAATTAAAACCGAACGATAAATAAGTGATTGAAAAACCGCATATCCATAGTTTAGGCATATATTTTCAAAACTTTCGGCATTTTTGTGTTCTCGTTTTTGAGGATTTCCCAATATTTTAAAATAAATTTCCCAATATTGTTTTGCAATATTGGCTTCATTCATCAATGGTTTATTTATAAGCCGTAAAAGATTTGAATTATCCTCATTTGCCAAAGCAATATTATCCGCCTGATTTTGAACCTTTTGAAGAAGCAATTTTTTCCACAAAGATTTTTCAAAATCATTATTCTGTTCAATTTGATTATAAAAAGCCTTTGTCCTTATTACCCTGTCAAGCCCTACCGTCCAGCCGACGGGTTTATAGCTGTTATTACAATGAAGAATTACAACATCTTTTTCTAACAACCTTGCCAAGCAAGAATTTGTAAAACTGACCTGATGTGTCGCAACAATAATTGCTCTTATATCATCAAGGGCAATTTTATTTTCACTTCCATCGTCATACCTACAAAACAAAAATCCTTGTTTTGCATAAAGCATTATATTTGGTGTTGTTAAATGCAAAATATGATAAGTCATGCCATGGCATGATTAATGTTATTTTTTAAAAAGTCAAGGTTTGTATTTTTTAAATTCAATATTTGTTAAAACAGAAACACTTGTTAATATTTCTTGACCACAATTATTTTCTAACTTTATTGCTCCGTTTGACATAATAGTCCTGACTTTAAATATGCCGTTTTTAACTAATTCCTTGTTAGGAATAAGTTTATCTTTACCATTTTCATCTATTTTATGATAATAGACGTTTGCATCAAAATCTTTCGGAATTTCGACTAAACAACCCGATGTAAACATCATACCTTTTTTATAAAGTTTGCAACCTATATCAAGAAGTTTTTGTTTTACTTCAGATGTCTTTTTATTTGCATAAACAGGCATGACTTTTATAACACCTTTTTCGTCATAGTAAAGTATTTGTCCCTTATGTCCTTTTGAATGTTTAAATTGATGTTTTGCCCCCTCTGATTTTTCAGTTTCTTTTTTCCCGAAATCAACATATTCACCCATTCTCATTCTGTTGTTTGAATCATAATCAATTTCACCCTCTGATACAACAACCATTACTTTTTTGACATGAGTTTGCTTTTTGGGGTGAATGTAATTTTTCAAAAGGTTTACCCATTCTTCTTTTGGCAAATTAATCTTTTCAAGTAAGTCATTTTTTATAATTTCATCTATAATAGTTTTAATTTTCTTTTCCTTTTGTTCCAATTCTGTAATATCAACTCTTCCCGTTATATATTTTTTGCTTCCGTACTCTCTGTATCCGTATATAGTTTCAAGAGGTTTGGTATTTCCCTTAAAAGGTTTGTCATTGGAATACGGATAAGGCATAAGTTTATCAATTTCATTTTTTACAAATTCATAAGTAAAGCCTTTTATTACATCTTTTTTAGAATCGGGGTCATATTTAAAATCTCTTGAAAAGCTTATACAAATTGCATCAAGGGCATGGTGTTTGTCGTTTTCACGATTCTTTTTGACATCATCACCCAAAATCTTATTTAAACCGTAACGACGGCGAATTGCGGCTGTTGTAGAGCCGTTATTAACAAACAGATGTCTTTTATCCCCAACTGTCTGTAATCCCCAACCGAAAATAAATGCGGCAAGTTGTTGTGCGACTTTGGCGATTTGTGCGGTTTCGGCAAGTCCGTTATAACTTTCAATTAATTTTTCGCAAGTTTCAGGTTTACTTGTTAAAAGCTCAAATTTCTTTTTTCCTAAACTTGATTTAATATCAGATAATCGATTAACATATTTTGCCCATTTATCTTTGTCAGGAGATAACCATTCATAGGGTGTTCTGCCCGCTTTTTCCTGATTTTCACTGCTATAACATAAAACCTTGTTATACAAAGCATCATTTCCGCCCATGGTTCTTGGGTAAATGTGATCAATTTCGCATTCGTCAAAATTTTCTATTCCAATGGGCTTTCCGCTATATACACTCTTTCCGCCTTGTATTTCCAATAACTTTAATTTATCAAAATTGGTTGAAGAATAAATATTATTATCTTTTAATTTTTGCCCCAATTCTTCATTTTTCTTTTCATTATCTTTCATTCGTTTTAATGCATCTTGGGCTTTTATCGCTCCAAACAACGAATTATCCGCTCCCTCTCTTATAAATTCAAAAATAACTTCATCAGGAGTTCCGTATGCTTTTTTCAACTCTAATAACTTATCTCTCAATATCTGTAAACGGTTTCTTACAATAGGATTTGTAATTTTACCTATCAGCAAATCCGTTTTTTGTCTGTCATCAGAAGATAATTCGACCATTTCATACCTGTTATCGGGAATAAATAAATTATCCCAAGTCCCGATTTTATAAAGCATTTCTCTTATTTCTTCTTCAGTAATACCATTAGGAGAAGAATTCGGGTCTATATACTCTGTTAAATCCATTTCAACGGGATTTTCTATACCTTCCAAAATAATTTTATTCATAATTTGACATGCCCGACGACAAAATGACGAACGACCCGATATATTTGCTTTCATAGGTTCTATTTTATCTTGTATTTTTACACCGATTACATCTTCAATATCTTTTTTTGTAACGGTTGTATCAAGTTTTATTTTTTCCCCTTTATTTGCTTTTACAAGCCAATTTTTATGAATTTCTGAAATAGCGGAACTGTCTAAAAATCCTTTTTCACCATTAATATCAGTAAACCTTAAATTTTTAAGTTTCATAAGTAAAGTGAAAGTAACACTATCTAAATCGGCAGCTTTACATACATTTCTTTTAGGTAATAGTTTACATTTAGCTATAATTCTGTTATCAAATCTTGGTATCTTTTGTCCTAAGACACCGTAATCTTTTTCTCTGCCTTGTTCTTTCGTTCTAAAAGTCGCATAAGCTTTCTTTTTTTCTCCGTATAAAAAATATTCGACATCAAATTTTAATTGCGGTAATTGTTTTTGAGCATTCAAATACAATTGTGTTAATTCTTTTTCAACAAAACTGCGAGGTGCAACACGTTCCGTTGTTCGTACTTTTGCTGTGTTCGCCAAAGGAATATGTCTTTTTAATTCCTGAGGTTTATCTTCACTCCACAACCCTAACTTCAAAGCATCATAATAACAGGGATATTTATATTCCTCGTTTATAATTAGCTCTTGACCGCTTTCATTTTGGGTATATTTTGCAACCCTTTCTTTGTTATTTTTTTCATCGGAAGAAGAAGCATTTGCCCATACTATATCAGGGTCATAACCTCTTCTTTGAATAGCACTATGTAAGGCTTTATATATTTGCCATTCCTTTAACGGTTTATTTTGCAATAAGGCTATTCTGAGTAGTGTTGAATTATATACGGTTTCATCATTTTTCAGTGCAAACTCTGTTTTAAAACGTTTATCGGATTTTTCCAAAACTGATAATCCGCAAGTCAACCATAACTTATCAAAAAATTCCTCTCTGTTTTTATGAGCATCAAGAGTTTTTTTAATTCTTCTCCTTTCCCTGTTTGAAATAACCTCAGCATGGTCTTTGTCTATAATCAAAGACCCGATATCCAATATATTAAAATCTTCTCTTGCACAAAAACCTATACTTGCTTTGCCTAAATCAAACGCATATACCTTTTTATTCATATTTTCTCCTATTTTACATTATTATACCATAATTAAGATTAAAATGTCTGATTTTCAAATGGAGCAGGTGAGTCATAACTTTGTTTTGCGAACCGTATAACAAAATAAGTTCGATTCCGCAGCATTAAAAAACCCGCCTTTTGCGGGTAAATGGTGGCTCGTCGCACTCTGCCGAGGAAAAAGTTGCCGGTGGCAAGTTTTTCCGAGAGGGGAGAACCACGGTGGTTCGATTCCGTTTTTTCTTTTTTAAGCAAAAAAAAAATTTGGCTCGT
>JAFSWA010000086.1 GCA_017444705.1 bacterium | reverse complement strand
TGTCTTAATAGGCGGTGCCGTAATTTGGGGAATAGATTTTTCTAATAAAAACATACGGAAAGATATTGATGAATTACAAGAAAAGCGAAGTCAAATTCAAAAAGAAATTGATAAAGCAAAAGGAGAAAATGAAGGTGATGTTGATTCAATTATATTAAGCATCTCTAAAAATAATAAAGACGGGGTTTCATACTTTAATGCAATTTCAAGAGAAATACCTTCTAATATTTGGCTTACCTACTATTATTCGGATGTAAACGGATCTGTTTCAATTAAAGGTGATACGGCAAACGTAGAAAGTCTATACGGATTTTTCAACGGAATAAAAAATTCTGCCGAAAACAAGGAAATAAGTCTTTCCAAACTTGAATATAATGATATTGATGCACTTTTAGATTCAAGCGGCGGCGGAAACAAAACCCTTAAATTTGAAATATCAAAAGGATCTAATGTAGAAGAACCGGCAGTTGAGAATAGTGAAGAGTCGGAAACTGACAGTAAAGATAAAAATGCAAAAACAACGAATAAAAAGAAAAAATCAGACAGCAGTAGTGATAAGAAAACAGACTCTAAGTCTAACTCTAAGCCTATTTCGACAGACGATGACGTACCTAATGATGAAGGATTACCTGAGCCTCCTGCATTTGAACCTCCTGCTGCAGATTAAAGGAATATAAAATGAAAAAAAACAGTAAATTAATAATATTTTTAAAACATCAATGGTTATTCTTGGCAATAATAATTGTTTTATTGATTCTTTTTCCGAGTGTTAGCGTGAAACCTATTGAAGATTTATTATCAAATCAAAAATCTCTTACTACCTTAAAGGAAGAAGTTGAGGCTAAGCAAAACGAATTAGACAGCATAAAAGAAGCAAACAAAAGGAAAGCCGAATCAGCAAAAAAAGCTACCGTAAAAGATTTTTTCAAAATAACAGGTTCCGGTGATGTCAGAGTAACATATGCACCGATGTTTGAAAATATAATTACTATGATTAAGCAAAACGGAATAAGAATGAAGTCTATAAGATATGTTAAAAGTATTCCGAATGATAATCTTGTCAAGAAAGGCGGCGGAGTTTATAACGGCTGTCAGGTAGATTTTGTTCTTGTCGGCTATTATCAGCAATTCGCAGATTTACTCAATGAAATAGATATTTATCCTTATTTTATCAGTATCAGTAAATTCAAAGTTACGCCTTATGAATACGATAAAAGAATTCTTATCGCCGATTTATCTATTGTATTTTATTCAAAAAGATAGTAACAATTTTGTAACAAATTAACGATAAATTAACAAAAAAATTTACTTTTGGTTTTATAATAATCGGTGTAATGTAAAGGGAAAATATATGGAAGAAATAGCATTTGCAACTGACGCTCAATTAAAAAATATAGCACAATATAATGCCAGAAGAGAATTCGCAAATTCACCGAAAAGAAAATCAGAAGCAAAATTTGCAAATATGCTTCCCGTAATGGACAGTTTTTTAACGGGTGCAACCGCAAAGGGTTCGTTATCAACAAAAATAATAACGGGCGGCAATGAACTTAAAGATTGGGGAATATTTATTCTTGCAACATCTTTATACAATAAAGCAGTTAATAAAATTGTCAGCAAATCAGAAACTCTGCAAAATTTCAGAGAAAATTCTCCCGTAATGTATGGAGTTGCAAATACAGCTCTTGGTGTTGCAACCGGTTTCAGTGCAATAAAATATGTAAATAAAGGTTATCAAAAATTTATAGCACCTTTAATTCCGCAGAAATTTAAAGACTCATTAAAAGGTTTTGTAGATTCCGCAGATACGACAAAAATCGGTAAATCTATAAATAGAGGTATGCAAAATTTTGCCACTAAATATCCAAAGATTACAAGAGGTTTAGGTATAGTCGGAAAATTGGCGTTACCGGTATTATGTCTCGGATATATTACTTCATTGGTTATTGATGTATGTAAAGCAAAATCAAAGGGTGAAAAAACTTTTGAAGAATTGAAAGAAGCAAGATTGATGGCAGCACAACAATTGGCTTCTCAAAACATGCCGCAAGAAACAAAAAACACACAAGAAACAGCTGAAACCTCAGATGCAGCGTAGTTTAAAATTTTCACGGTTGAAATATTTACCTTGTGCGAAATAAAATCTTTGACCTGTAAATTCAATTCCCATAATCATTTCATCTGTTTAGAATGACATGTTGTTTAAACTTTAAGTATAAACTGTTTTTTCAAAATTTTCAATCTGAAAGCAAATAAGCCTTTTTAGATTTTTAATTTTAGAATTAGTAAATTTTTAATATAAGTTTACAAAAGTTAACTTAGTTTAACGTGTATTGTTTACAATTAATATTTATCAGATAGAATTTATTTATATATTGTAGAATATAAGGAGTAAATAATGCTTAATTTTGATTGTAGGAATGTTTCAAAAGATATTATCGGAGAAACTCACGGTTTGGATTCGAATACAGCGTTTAATGATTATCAGGAAAAAATTAAACATATTATTGCTGATTTAAATACAAGAAAAGACAAACCGGGACAGTGGCTTCAATGGATGAATCTTGGTTACAACGAAGAAACTGTATGGTACGTAAAAGAATATGCCGCAATGGTAAAAGGTCGTTTTGAAAATGTTTTGGTGTTAGGAATAGGCGGCTCGGCATTGGGCGGAATTGCAGTTTGTGAAGCGTTATTGAAACCTTATTGGAACTTATTGACTCCAGAAAAGAGAAACGGTTATCCGAGAATATTTTTCTTGGACAACATTGACCCTGACCAAATCAATGCAATGCTTTATATGCTTGATTTAAAGAAAACTTTGGTTAATGTAATTACAAAATCAGGTTCAACGGCTGAAACCATGTCGCAATTTATGATTGTAAAAGACAGATTAGAAAAAGAACTTGGAGATGATTACAGAAAAAATGTTGTTGCGACAACTGATAAACAAACAGGTATTTTAAGACAGTTAGCAGACCAAGAGGGTTATAAAACTTTTGTTGTACCTGATGATGTAGGCGGTCGTTTCTCGGTATTTTCACCGGTTGGTTTGTTGCCGTTTGCACTTGTAGGTATTGATATAGATGAACTTATTCAAGGGTTCAAAGATATGGATTTAGAGTTGAAAAACACAAGTATTTTCAATAATATTGCAGCACAAAATGCTTTAATTCATTACTTAATGGATACTCAAAAAGGCAAAAATTTGTCGGTTATGATGCCTTATTCAAGCAGATTAAAATATGTATCTGATTGGTATGTTCAACTTTGGGCAGAATCACTCGGCAAAGAAGTTAATAATAACGGAGAAACTGTTCATGTCGGACCTACACCTATCAAAGCATTGGGTGCAACTGACCAACACTCACAAATTCAGCTTTATAATGAAGGACCGAACGATAAAGTTATAACATTTATAAGAGTCGGCGAATTTGATACGACATTAGAAATTCCGAAAATATTTGAATATACGGGTATCGGATATTTGGGAGGAAAAACAATCAACAATTTAATCAGTGCGGAAGCTGATTCAACAAAAGTAGCTTTAACTGATTATCAAAGACCAAATATTTCTATTACCTTGCCGAAAGTTAACGGATACTACGTTGCACAACTTCTTTATATGCTTGAAGTTCAAACTGCTATTGCAGGCGAATTGTATAACATAAATACCTTTAATCAACCCGGAGTTGAGCAAGCTAAAAATTATACTTACGCTTTAATGGGCAGAGCGGGCTATGAAGAATCCGCAAATGTCTTAAAAGAAAAAATGACAACGAATGTGTAAAGTGTAAACACCTCTTTCATAAAATGTATGGCGTCGGAAACGACGCCATTTTTGTGCAAAATAAAATTGTAAAAAAGTATTAAAAATTTAATATATTTTATCCTTGTGGTAAAATAAGTATGTAAATTTATTGAGGGATAAAGGATATAAATGGAACACTGGGTTGTTCAAATAGGAAATATAACGGTCAATATGGATACGCTTATCACAATGTGGGCGGCTATGTTGTTTCTTATTGTGTTTGCGTTTATTTCAACAAGAAATCTCTCTATAATTCCAAATAAACTTCAAGCTGTATGTGAATCTGTTTTAGGTTTCTTTTGGGACTTAACAGACAGCATGATTGGGAAAGATGAGGGCAGAAAGCATATTCCGCTTGTTGCGTCATTATTTTTGTTTATAGTTACAGCCAATTTAATGGGGCAACTACCTTTAAGACTCATAGAGATTAAACATGGTGAATTAGCTTCGCCTACAAATGATATTAACATGACAGCTGCAATGGCAATAATAGTTTTGATATACTATGTCGGTGCGGGCTTGAAGAAGAAGAAATTTAAGTTCTTTCTTCACAGTTTTAATCCGATAGATATAATTGTTTTCTTTGTGGAAATTTTAGAGATGTTTACCAGACCTTTGACATTAGCACTCAGACTTTTCGGGAACATAATGGCAGGTGAAATTTTTATCGGTGCAATGCTTGGCATTACGGCATATTTTTTGCCGATACCGGTTATGTTTTTTGAAGTTTTGGTCGCTTTCATTCAGGCACTTGTTTTCACAATGTTAACAACGGTATATATATCATCAGCGGTACAGGAAGAACATTAAAATAAATCGAAAGGAGAAAAATATGGCAGTAGGAGAATTAGCACAATTTGGAGCAGGTATTGCAATCGGCTTTGGTGCAATCGGTGCGGGTTTAGGTATCGGCTTGGCAACAAAAGGATTAATGGAAGGTATTTCCAGACAACCTGAAATTGCAGGTAAAGCAATCGGTTATTTCTTGGTTGGTGCTGCTTTAGCAGAAGCTTGTGCAATTTATGCATTTATTATCGCTTTGAAATTATCCGGTATGATAGGATAGTCAAATGGAATTTAACGCAACTTTTTTGATAGCGACAATAAGTTTTATTGTGTTTGTAATTATTATGAATTTCATTTTCTACAAACCGATAGAAAAAATCGTCAACGAAAGAGAAAATTTTGTTGATGATAACTATAATGAAGCTAAAAAGAATAATTTAACTTCTCAAAAACTTATTGACGATTATAATAAAAAGATTGACGAAGCAAATTCAGAAGGCAAAGCTATTATGACGAATCGTTCAAACGAGGCAAGAACAGAAAAAGCAGAGCTTATTCACAATGCACATAATAAAGCATCACAGGATATTTTCGATAATCAGAAAGCATTAGAGTCAGTTTATGATATCACAAAAAACGGACTTCAAAATGAAGCTAAAAATCTTGCGGAAGAAATTTCGGCAAAATTATTCGGCTCTTTTAATGAGGAGGGAACGAAAGATGCTTCTTAATATATGGAACGAAATTCTGAAATCTAACACATTTAATTTTATTATATTTTTGGTAATTATTGCTCTGATACTAAAAAAAATTAATATCGCTAAAATACTTGAAAATATAAAACAAAATACAGAAAATTCCGTTAACAATTCCATAAAGGCAAAAAAAGATTCACAAACGGCTCTTATAAAATCTGAAAACAAAATGAAAGGTGTGGAAAAAGATGTTGAAAAAATTATAACAGAGTCAAAGGCAACTGCTGATATAATGGCTTCAAATATTGTTTCAGGGGCAAAAGGTCAAATAGAAATTATACAAAATAATGCCAAAAAAGTCATTGTTAATGACCTTTATAAAACGAAAAAAAGCCTTTCGGATTTTGCGATAAAAGAATCTATACAACTAACACGAGATAACATAAAAAACAAGCTTAACGAGAATAAAGGACTTCATCAAAAGTATATTGACGAGGCTCTGAACGAATTGGAGAAAATAAATTTTTAAATGGAAATCGATAAAAAACAATTGAAAATTGCAAAGAATTATTCAAATGCTCTTTTAAAAATAGCAAAAGAGCAAAACTCGATTGACAAATTTTATGAACAGCTAAAATCCGTAAAAGACTGTATTAACAATACTCCTAACCTAAAAGAGTTTTTTAATAATCCGCTCATTTCAACAAATGATAAAAAAGAGATTATTTATAAAATTTTTTACAAGGATGTTGATTTACAGATTATAAATATTCTGAATCTTCTTTCCGATAACAAGAGACTGAATCTTTTGGAAACAGTTTATTACTGCTTTGAGCAAAGTTATGAAAAGATAAATTCGGTACAAAAAGTGAGTATTGAATCGGCAGTACCTTTGAATAATGAAAGTAAAAAAAGATTACAGAAAATTTTGACAACAAAAACAAAAAGTTCAATAATTCCAGAATATAAAGTAAAAACAGATATTATAGGCGGACTAATAATAAAAATTAATGATAAGATTATTGATTTAAGTCTTGCCGCAAAAATAAAAGAAATGG
The DNA here is from genome assembly GCA_017444705.1 of bacterium. GTDB lineage: Bacteria > Cyanobacteriota > Vampirovibrionia > Gastranaerophilales > Gastranaerophilaceae > RGIG3525. The sequence continues at coordinate 5,113 of JAFSWA010000086.1, read as the reverse complement.
AAAAGCAATTAATATAAGGAACAGATTATGGTTACAATAAGACCCGATGAAATTACATCAATATTAAAATCAAAAATAGAAAATTATCAAGGAAGACTCGAAGTTACAAACACAGGAACAGTTTTGGAAGTCGGTGACGGAATTTCGAGAGTTTACGGACTTGAAGATGCAATGGCGAGTGAGCTTGTTGAATTTGAGGACGGCAAAGGTACTTTGGGTATCGTTTTGAATCTTGAAGAGGATAATGTCGGCGTTGTAATTTTGGGGGATTATACCGATATAAAAGAGGGAACCGTTGTTAAGACAACGGGAAGAATTGCCTCAGTTCCCGTAGGTGACAGTTTAATAGGCAGAATAATTGACCCTACCGGAAAACCGCTTGACGGTAAAGGAGATATAAAATATAGCAAAATGCGTCCTGTTGAAAGGGTTGCACCGGGGATTATCACAAGGAAGCCCGTTCATCAGCCTTTACAAACCGGTCTGACGGCAATTGATGCATTAACACCTATCGGAAGAGGGCAAAGAGAACTAATTATCGGAGACAGACAAACAGGGAAAACCGCTTTGGCAGTAGATACTATTTTGAATCAAAAGGGCGGAGATGTCATATGTATCTATGTTGCAATCGGGCAAAAACAATCAACAGTTGCACAATTGGCAAAAACTCTTGAAAATTACGGAGCTATGGATTATTCAATAATTGTTTCTGCTACGGCATCCGATTCTGCACCTACTCAATATATAGCACCATTTGCAGGGGTTGCAATAGCGGAAGAATTTATGGAACAGGGAAAACATGTTCTTATAATATATGATGATTTAACAAAACACGCTCAGGCATACCGTGCAATGAGTTTACTTCTGAAACGACCACCGGGACGTGAAGCGTATCCGGGAGATGTTTTCTATCTTCATTCAAGATTACTTGAAAGAGCTTGCAAACTGAACGATGATTTGGGCGGGGGAAGTATTACCGCACTGCCGATTATTGAAACACAGGCAGGGGATGTTTCTGCGTATATTCCGACAAACGTAATTTCTATTACAGATGGTCAAATTTTCTTGGAAACAGGTTTGTTTAATTCAGGCAACAGACCGGCAATTAATGCGGGAATTTCAGTTTCCCGTGTCGGAGGAAACGCTCAAACAAAAGCAATTAAACAGGTTGCCGGTCAATTAAGACTTGATTTAGCCCAATATAGCGAATTGGCGGCTTTTGCTCAATTTGCAAGTGATTTGGATAAGGCTACATTGAAACAACTTTTGAGAGGTCAAAAATTAACTGAGGTTATAAAACAACCGCAGTATAAGCCGCTTTCGGTTGCAAATCAGGTCAGTATTTTGTATGCCGCAAATAACGGTTATCTGGATGATATTGATAATGATTTAATTCCTGAGTTCAAAGTAAATTGGTTCTCATATTTTAATGCAAACTGCGGACAAGAAGCCGAAAAATTAAATCAGGGAAGTCCTTTAACAGAGGAAATAAAAGAGGCTTTGGATAAAAATCTGAAATCATATAAGAATACTTTTTTAAGTAAATAACATTAAATTGAGAGAAAAGAAGTGGCAAATTTAGCAGCAATAAAAAACAGAATAAAGAGTGTTAAATCGACTGAAAAAATAACAAAGGCGATGCAAATGGTTGCGGCATCAAAGGTTAAAAAATCCGAGAAGAAAGCCAAAGACGGCAGACCTTTTACTTTGCAATTAGTAACAATGTTTGCGGATTTGGTTTCTCAGATAGGAATTGTTCCGCCGCCTGAATTGCAAATAAAAAAAGCAACTGATAATTATCAAATGCTTTTATCACGCCGCCCTATTGATACAGTCGGAATTCTTGTTATTACATCAAATAAAGGGTTGGCAGGGGCTTATAATGCAAATATAGTAAGACATACTCTTCAAAAAATAAAAGAATATAACGAACAAAATATTGCAGTAAGACTTTATATCGTAGGTATTAAGGGTGTTGCCATGCTCAAACATAAAATTGAAAAAATGAACGCCCAAATTATAATGGAATACACGGAATTTTTGCAAGAGCCAAATGCGGGTCAAGCACAAATTATTGTGGAAGATATGGCAGAGGCTTTAATTTCTGATAAAATTGATACAATTGAAATTATCTTTACATCATTTAAAAATATGATGTCATATAATGTTGAAGATTTCAGACTTTTACCATTTGAGCCTGATCAAGCGGACATAATAAAAAAAGATGAGCCTGAACAAAAATACAAGACAGAAATAACCTTTGAACCGTCAAAGTATGAAATTCTGCAAAAAGTTGTACCTATGGTGTTGACAAATACGATATACCATGCTTTGTTAGAAGCTACCGCTTCAGAATTGGCTTCAAGAATGACTGCTATGAGTGCGGCATGCAAGAGTGCAAATGAAATGATTGAACAACTATCAATTATTTATAATAAAGCTCGTCAAAGTGCGATTACAAATGAAATTATTGAGGTAGTTTCCGGTGCCAATGCCGTATAGTACCGCCTTATCGGGTATTTAAAATTTTGAGTATTTTTTTTAAAATGAGGGTGTTATGAAAAAACTAAAAATTTTATCTGTCGTTACTGTAAGTATATTGTTAGTTTTATATGGAATGTTTTTTGTTCTTGTATATGCATTCGGAAATTTAAATTCCTATAAAGATGATATGCAGAAAATTGTCAAAGAAACGACCGGACTTAATGTAGATTTTGAGAGTGCAAAGCTCACTCCCACCCCGAAAATCGAGATAAACTTGGATATTAATAAGCTGAAACTAAGCTATCCTGATAATAAAAAAATAGCCTCAATTGATAATATCGGGATAAAAGTGCCCGTTTTGCCGATTATATTCGGTAATATTAAACTTTCAGAAATAAAAGTAGCTAAACCTCAAATTGATTTTTCGCTTTCAAAAACCGGAGATATTGATTTTATTAAGTATATTGAACCGTATTTAGAAAAACTTCAAAACACAGAAACCGAAAACGGTAATAATAACAACTCAGGATTACCGAAGTATTTTAAAATTTCAACTAATATGCCCGATATAAAAATTGCCGGCTATGATGTTACGATTTTTGATGAGAGTATCAATCAAAATATTTTAATCAAAGGGGATAATCTTGATATAGTGAAATTTGATATTTCAAAAGGTTTAAAAATTATAACAAAAGGACATATAAAAACAGATAAATTAACCTTTGCCGATTATGATTTAAAGGTCGAAACGTTTTTTCCAAAATCTGAACAATCAGAGAAAGAACAAATACAAACAACCTTTATTGACCCTTTTAAAAGCATGATTAAATACGGGTTTTATACAAATATTCTTGCGGATTTAAAAATTAGCGAAAATAAGACCGACGGAATCAATATTAAGGGTAATTTAGATATAAAAGAATTAAATCTGAAACATAATATAACAGATACAAAAGGGTCTTATGCAAAATTGAATTTTGAAAAAAATACAATAAAAGCAGATTCACAGCTGTATTTATCTTCAACTCAAAAAGCCAAAATCGATGCCGATATAAAATACGGAAAAAAGAATGATGTTAATGTTGAAATAAAATCCGATAAACTCGATTTGGTTCACTTTATAAATATAGGTGAAGCTCTTTGCAACACCTTTGGGATTGATAATGATTTTAATCTTATGCAAGTTAAAGGGTATATTTCTTCAAATTTTTCCGTTAAAAGCGATTTTAAAAAACTTGAATCAAACGGTCATATATATATAAAAGAGGGGCAGATGTCACATAAAGCCTTTCCGGCAAATATTACGGGTGTTACCTCTGATATTGATTTAAGCGGGAATAAAATTACAATTACAAATACAAAAGCACTTGTTAATAATCAACCGGTAAATATTTCAGGAACGATTACCCAAAGTGCCGATTGTGATTTAAATGTAACTTCAAATAATCTTTCTTTACCGAGTTTATTTGAGCTTTTTGCGGATAAAACACTGAAAAATACTTATAAAATTTCATCGGGGCTTTTAAACTTTGATGTTTCAATACAAGGTAAACCTGACAAACTTATGCCAAAGGCAAGTGCCAAAATATCAAATCTGAATTTAACCGATAAAATTAATCATTACACTGCTTCTGTTCCGTCAATAGATATGAAAATTGATACGGATTTGAAAACCTTTGCAGGCACAATGGATTTTGCACCGACAAAAGTTACACTTTCAGATATGGGGATAAGTGCGGTTGCAAAAAATCTCAAAATTAACTTTGATGAAAAAGATTTACTTATTAATCCGTTCGATATTGATATTCAAAATTCAATTTTTAAAACACAAGGAACCATTGCAAATTATGCGTCAAATATGAACTATGACATTACAACAAACGGCAGTTTAGGTACTCAGATAATTAAAACTCTTTTGCCGAAAGAGTTTCGTTCAATGATGTCAAATAAAGGGTCGCTTCCTGTTAGTGCGAAAATTGCGGGTGATTCTTCGACAATAGGAATTACAGCTGATGTTAATGCAAACTCAAATAACTATATAACACCTATTCATATAACTCAATTGCTTGGAAAACCTTCAACAACAAAAATTGACATAAAAATAAAAGGAAAAGATTTAACAATAAATAAGATTTCTCTTGATAATGCAAATGCACATTTTGCGGATATTAAAGGTCAGATTCTATCTTATGCGGGGAAAAACCCTATTTTTAAATCGCTAAAAATTAATACTCCGACTAATTTTTCATTTTCTATACCTGATATGCAAAATTCAAATGTAACTTTGACCTCTGATTTAACAGTTGAAGGAACAATGAATGCTCCGTCCGTTTTAGGCAGTATAAATATTCCAAAATTAAATATTCCGCAATATAAACTTTCGGGAGAAAATATTGCCGTAAATATGACAAATTCAGCAATAAAGGCATCTTCAAATAATATAAAAATTGCGGATTCGGATATACAATTTAATATGAATGCAAATAATAACTTCGGTAAAATTTTTACTATTAATAATCTTACGGTAAATTCAAACCATTTTGATTTAGGCAAAATTTTATCCGTAATAGCTGAAATGCCGCAAAACTCAAATGCTCCGGGAACGGATTTTCCGCTTGTGATAAAATCC
>JAFSWA010000085.1 GCA_017444705.1 bacterium | reverse complement strand
TTTGTAAGAGTAATCGTATCATTTCCGTCCCCTTTTGCGTAATAAACAGTTGTAACTCCTGCACCGCCTGTTATTGTATCGTTACCTTTTCCTCCTGTAATTTCGTCATTACCGACACCACCTTTTATTGTGTCAGAATATTTTGTGCCTAAAATTACATCATTGCCTTTTCCGCCGTCAATCGTTAAACCTTTATCAGCTGCGTCTTTTTCAACAGTCTTTTTATCTTTACCTTTTCCGACAGTTTTTGTAAGATAAACTTCAGTAAAATCAAGATTATCATTGTACTTTGAACCTGTTGCTTTATTATTTTTTATTATATTTTCACCTGTATAATTTATAATTCCTTCCGCAATAATATCAGTATAAGCCTCTGCGGTTGTCGAATAAATATATTTTAACCCTGACGCATTTGTTATCGTTATATTCTTCCAGCCCTTTTTAAGATTAATAGTTTTTCCGTCATCTGTAGAAAGAGCCCAACCTGAATAATCCCCTAAATTTAATGCTGTTTTTTTCTTTGCATCAAATTCTGTTATTTCTCCGTTTAAATCTACTGTTAAAATATTTGCTTCTTTGACTTTTACTGCCATAATTTCCTCCTTTTCACACTAAACTATATATCTTTTAATTTTAACATACATATAATAAAAAAACAGTAATATTAAGATAAATTAAGGCAAATTATGGCAAATCGGAATTTTATTGTTATAATATAAATATGAAAAAGGTATTGTTAACTCTTTTAGTTTTATTTATCAGTTCAATTTCGGCATTTTCGTTTGAGGATGTTAATATACCTTATGATAATTCAAAAAACAGAGTTTTAACACCGGCAGATGAAAAAGACCCGCAAGTTATTACAGGTACCGTCAGTCTTATAGAAAATGTTCCCGATGGCTTTTACGGCACTTGGAAAGTTGTTTCGGTGCAGACATATTCAAATAACCCTTTTATGTTTAATTCAACAAGTGTTGATGTTTGGAAATTAGAAAAAAGAAATAATAATTTAATTTTAACAAATCCGGAATCCGGTGCAACTGCTACTGTTACATTGGAAGATGTTCAAAATAACACAATAAAATTCGTAAGAAAATCTGATACTCCGTATGAAAAAGTGGTCGAAACTCCTGAAATTACTTTAAGCGGAGAAAATTTTTTCGGTACTGATACAATAGTTATAAACAAATACAAAAATAATACCTACATCGGAAAAGAAGTGGTACAATTTAAAGTGAAAGGAATAAAACAATCGGGTGCAAGCGTAAATGATTTAATTTACAAATAATATACACCCAAAAGGAGAGTTATGACAGAAAAGGAAGTTTTAGATTTTGATACGGTCATTTTAGGCGGCGGACCAGCAGGCATGTCTGCGGCTATTTATACAGGCAGAGGAGAATTAAAAACTGCTATTATTGATATTTCAATGTTTGGCGGTCAACCCTCAAACTATCTTGAACTTGAAAATTATCCGGGATTTGGATTAATAGGCGGTTTTGAATTAATGGAAAAATTTGAAGCTCATGCCGATAAATTCGGAGTTGAAAAATTTTCACTTCAAGAAATTCTTGATATAAATTTAAATGGTGAGATAAAAACCATTGAAACGGGTGATTATATTTTTAAATCAAAAACCATAATTATTGCTACCGGTGCAAAACCAAGGAAATTAGGAATTAAAGGTGAACAGGAATTTTTAAGCAGAGGAGTCAGCTATTGTGCAGTTTGCGACGGAGCTTTCTACAAAGACAAAGTCGTTGCGGTTATCGGCGGCGGCAATGCCGCAGTTGAAGAAGGTGCATATTTGACAAAATTTGCAAAAAAAGTCTATATAATACATCGTCGTGATACTCTTAGGGCCGATAAAATCGCTCAGCAAAGAGCTTTTCAAAATGAAAAAGTTGAATTTATATGGGATAGCGTTCCTGTTGAAATTCAAGGTGATAAACTTGTAGAAAAATTGATTATCAAAAATGTAAAAACAGATAAATTTACCGAATTAGAGGTTAACGGGGTCTTTCCTTACATCGGGTTTTCGCCCAATGTTGAACAGTTAGACGGCAAAATTGAACAAGATGAACAAGGCTTTATTTGTTGCAATGCAAATCTTGAAACGAATATTGACGGAGTTTTTGTTGCGGGGGATGTAAGAGTTACACCTTTAAGACAAGTTGTTACGGCAGCCGCAGACGGTGCTGTTGCAGGTTGTGCTGCGGTAAAATATCTTGAAAATCAAAAAGTGAGGGTATAATGAAAAAATTATTATTAGTGTTATTTTGTACCATTTTAGTTTGTACTCCGGCTTTTTCAAAAAAAACAGAAACAGTTAAAAAACCTTTTGTCGTAACTTTTTATAAAAATGATTGCGAAGAATGTGAAGCCTTAAATGAAGTAAAACAAGAAATTATGCAGGAATACAAAGGAAAAGTTGATTTTATAAAAATAAATTATGAATTAGAGGATAGTGATTTTGACAAACTTAAAGCAAGATATAACATAAAAAACGCACCTGCGACTCTTTTTATCAATATAGATAAAGGAATTACAAAAAAGAAAGACGGTTACATTTCATTTAAAGAATATGAAAGCAAAATAAAAGCGATTTTAAACGATTAAAATGAAAAACCGAGGTTTAATCCTCGGTTTTGATTTATCCTAAGGGTTGAGTTACTTTGCCTCGATTTTTCTCCCAATTATAAGCCGTCTCAATACTGTATCTTAAATCTCTTTGCGGATTCCAATTCAATACTCGTTTGGCTTTTGCATTATTTGCAACAAGTCTGTCCGGGTCACCGGCACGTCTGCCGTTCATTTCTATATTTATTTTTCTTCCCGTTACATCTTCACATTCATCAATAACTTCCTTTACGCTATTTCCCGTGTTTGTACCGAGATTGAAGAAATCTGTTTCTCCGCCTTTGTCGAGATAGTCCAAGGCAAGAAGATGTGCATTTGCCAAATCTTCTACATTAATATAATCTCTGATACAGGTTCCGTCAGGAGTTTTGTAATCATCCCCGTACAGCGGGAACGGATTTCCTGAAATAGCTGCTTTCAATGCTTTTGGGATTATATGAGTTTCCGGTTCATGCCATTCGCCGACTCTGCCTTGCGAATCCGCTCCGGCAACATTAAAATATCTGAGTCTTGCCGAACGAATACCGTATGGCTCTCTGTAATCATCCATCATTCTCTCAATTGTTAACTTTGTTTTTCCGTACGGATTAATCGGATTTTGAGGATGGTTTTCATCAATTGTTTCGGTTATGGGATTCCCGTAGGTTGCCGCAGTTGAAGAAAATACAATTTTATCAACATTGTGCTTTATCATTTGGTTTAACAAATTTAACGAACCGTAAACGTTATTCATATAGTATTTTTGCGGGTCACGAACAGATTCCCCGACCTGAGAATATGCCGCAAAATGAATAACCGCATCTAAAT